>JAYVZC010000531.1:0-5802 GCA_043783695.1 Bacteroidota bacterium | reverse complement strand
GTGTTTCTTCTATGCAAATAGATAATCCGGAAAGAGGATTCTCCTTTAAGATTGAGGGTCCGTTAGACCTAAGACTTAATCCTAAAAGTGGAAAACCTGCTTCAGCAATTTTAAAAACTATTACAAAACAAAAACTGCAAGAGTTATTTATAGAAAATGCAGATGAGCCCTATGCGGAAAAAATAGCAGAAGCTATTATTACAAAAACACAAAAAGGAATTGCCATTTCTACAACATTACATTTGCAACAAATAATAAGTGAAGCATTAGAATTTCTTCCGGCAAATACAAGAAAAGAATTAGTTAAAAAATCGTGTCAACGTTGCTTTCAGGCATTGCGAATAGAAGTGAATGATGAATTTGGAGTATTGGATAAATTTTTGGCAAAACTTCCTGATGCACTTGCTTCCGGTGGTCGTGTGGCAATATTATCATTTCATTCTGGAGAAGACAGGCGGGTAAAAAAATCATTTCAAAGTTTATTCCGTGAAGGCATTTATAAAGAAATTACTCCGGATCCAATAAGACCAACAGCAGAGGAATCGAATACAAATCCAAGAGCGCGTTCTGCAAAATTGCGTTGGGCAATAAAGGCGTAGGTTAAACCCCGCTGGGGTTGTGATATGTCGGGTGCATTATTTTCTACCAAGCTTTGACCCCGCTGGGGTCGAATTAAATTTACGACAAAAACGATCAAAGACATGTTGATTATTCGGGAGAATTAATTGGATTATAAAAAAAGCGTGTCAACATTGTGAACACGCTTCTATATGGTTAACTGTAAGTCATTACCTAATCACTTAATTACCCAATCACTTAATCACCTCTCTTCTACTTCGTCAAAATAATCTTCGCACTTGATTTTCTATCATTCGTCAATAAAGTTGCAAAGTAAATTCCATTCTGAAGGTCTGCTAAGTTATAAGACACATTATATTTTCCGGCATATTGATTTCCTTGCTGAGTTAATGTTTTTACAAATTTTCCTGTGATGTCAAACAAGTCAATCCTCACCGGCATTTGGCTATCTAATTTATAGCTAAGAGTTATTTGACCGTTGCTTGGGTTTGGACTAACTTTAACTTCAAGATCAGAAGGAAAAATAATGGTTTCAGTTACCAATGTTGATTTAACTTCCGGGCTTTCTTCTGTTTCAGGGTTGGATTTTGTTTCAACTGCTGTTACAAGTTTGTCTTCTGTTTTTTCTTCTACCGGAACGTTGGTCAATTCACATGCAATTGATTTATCTTCTATTATTTCTTCTTCCGATGGAACAGGCAACAAAGGAGCTTCTTCTATTATTTCCATATAAGAAATTCCACCTGTAACATAACTAATATTTTCCGGTGGTGAAATTGTTTCTAAAGTATCAATTGCAATTATTGTTTCTTCAACAGTTGCAATAGTATCAATTCCAATATTTTCTGGATCTTGAATAGTCGGAGTTTCAATTAAAGATATTGGTTCTATCATCATATCTCCCATTAGCATCTCTGGTTCTTCAGTAATCAGAGGAGGATCAAACACAGTAAGAATAGATTCTTTCTCAATAACAGGAATAGTTTCAATTATCTTAGGTTCAGAAATTTCCTCGAAAGTGCTCTCTCCCATTCTTATTATTGGCTCTTGTACTATTGGCTTTTGTATAATTGGCTGCTCCCTAACAACCGCTTGCCCAACAGTCATAATTCTATTATCTACTATTGTTTTTGTTCCGCATACAGGGTTCGGTATTTGTTTAACTGGAATTAATGTATCATTTACTATTTCAGTTACCGGTTCAACCGGACGCATTGCCATTTTACCCATTACTTTCACTTTCATTTCACCTTTAACCTCTTGTGCAAAAGCATCAGCACCGCTAAATAAAGTTGCTCCAAATGCTAATAATAATGCATAAAGAAAAACGGCTAAACGGTTGGTGCTACTTACATTTCCAAAAGTAACAACCGGTCGGGAAAGTTGTGCCGGAGCAAATCGTCCGCAGACTTTTCCTTTTTCTTCTTTTTCAAATACTGAAATGATCTCTTCATCTGTTTTATCTGAAAAGTCATAAACTGTTTTTTGACAAGAGCCACAAAAAGCTCCTTTTGCATCTGGAGTCATTTTGTTCCAGTCTTCGTGACAAGGTTTTGGGATTGAGATAGCGAATGTTTTCATGGTCTGAGAATTAAAGGGTTATTTTCCGTTTTACAGAGAGAAGATGCTTTTATAAACGGGATTCCATAAAAAAGATACATTTTTTATACTATTTCTATAATTTGAAGTTGCTGTTGGGTGATACACAATACAATTTCAAGGAAGCTAAATAATGTTCTACCCCACTTTGTTCGGGTTTTATGAGAATTGTATGTTGTTCGACTCCTCCGAAGTCGTTGGTATGAGATATAATATTCAGAATACTTCTGATTGTTTATCAAAAAATCTTAATAAAAACAAGTCTTTCCGAATTCTTTCAGGATTAACACCTCATAAAGTAGCAAGTTATACCGAAAGCATATATGTAATCCAATCCCGCACACCGCATGAGCTCATAGGCGTGCGGGAGGACAAACAATGAAAAAAATTCTCTTATCCTTAACAGCAATTGCCCTGACAAGTTTTTTGTTCGGGCAGACCACAACTTTGGACACGACAAAAAATGAATTTTAAAATGTAGTTGAACTTGGCGCAACGGGACTCTTGCGACAGTTTTTCAATCTCAATAGAACTTTCCAGTCATAACTGTAACATAATGTCTTGCATTTTCAATTTTTGTCGGCACTGTTTGTTTCGACAATTTTAAGCTCACTAATTTTTTCATAGATTGCTTTTTGTTTTTTTGTTTGCCTTCTATTTTCATAATCTTATGGGAGTATCATCAAGATCAAAGCTGTATTACGTGAATTCTAAACTTTAGGTAGAAAAAGATTGAATGATGGATTTTAATTGAGCAGCTTGAACCACACCTGATTGTCGCCACTTTATTTCTCCCTTTTTAAAAAGGATAAGTGTAGGCACTCCTTGTATTTGATAAACACTAGCTGCTTGTGGGTTTTTGTCTACATCAATTTTTAGAATGGTTGCTTGGTTGCCTATGCTTAATTTTAACTCATCCAAAATAGGTTTCATCATTTTGCATGGACCACACCACTCAGCAAAAAAATCCACCAGAGTTGGAGTATCGCTATTAATTAATTCTGAAAATTTATTCGCCATATCTATTCATTTATGGTAGTTTGTAAAGTAACGTTAGCCTTCACCGAATTAGAAATCAAACAAGCAGCTTCCGAACGTTGTAAAATGCGTTCGGCTTTGTCTTTATCAGCTATGGTTTTAAGAGTCAATGTTGGTTGCAATAAAACTTCTGTCATCAAATACTTATCTATTACTTTTTCCAGTTTTCCTTTAGCTGAACAAGTAAAGTTTGTAAATTCCAATTTTGAATTTTCGGCAATGGATAAAAAGGTAGTCATAAAGCAACTGTTTATAGCAGCAGTAAATAAATGTTCGGGTGACCAAATACTTTCTATTCCTTTAGGAAACTGGGGTGGTGTAGCAACTTCTATTTTATTTTCCAATTCGGGAGAAGACAATTCTCCTTTTCTATCAGTCGTCCATTTTAAATTTACATTGTAAGTATGTGCATCCATTTTATTTAATTTCTTTAACTGTTATTTCTTCCGTTTTATCGGAATCGTTTCTTTTAGTAGGTATGCTGCAACTATTCACTCCACAACAATCTGTATTGGTAATCGCTTGAAAAAGAAAGAAAGCAGCTATTACTCCCGAAAGAGTATCTTTAGTTTCAACCGCTTGTATGGCAATAAAAATTCCCAAAGCCAAGCGTACTACTCGCATAAAATTCCAGCCCGTTAAAAGTGTTTGCTTCATCATTTTATTTTACTTTGCAAACTAGCCCATCCTCCACCGTTGTGAACCTGAGTATAGCCATTTGATTTTAAAATACTTTTAGCTGAAGCACTACGCATACCTGATGCACAACAAGTAATAATAGGTATGTGCTTATTTATAATTTTATCCAAGTTGTTGGTTAATACATCCAAACTAATATTAATAGAGCCTCTGATATGTCCACCTGCATATTCGCTTTTACTTCTCACATCTAAAACAATAGCACCTTTTTTTACTAGCTCTGAAAAATCCACTTTAGTACCAAAACCCAACATTTCTTTTAATTTGTTTATCATAATTTTTATAGAGCTTGAAAATAATTTACATCTAACCAAGAACCGCCATTGTAACACTCAATACATGTTGAGTAAGATAACTGTGAGCCTGTCCGCTTCGTCCACCCGAAGGACAACAAAGCACCAATGGGTTTTCTAATTTTTTTAATTCATCCATACGTTTAACAATTTCTCCTAGAGGAATGTTTATGGATCCTGCAACATTCCCACCTCCGAATTCTTCAGGAGTGCGTATATCTATAATAGTGCCTTTTTTTTTCTTTAATTATTTTTTCTTTGAATATTTTTTCTAGGCTCATTTTATTTTGTTTTAAATGATTCTTTATTTTTTAATTGTTTCAGGATAACCTAAATCATCTAATTTAATAGCAATTAAGTAATGAGGAATATCGTTATGTGCAACGACAACAACACCGGTGACAATATCAACGTCTACCCTTGTTACACCTTCTAAAGTTGACAGTTGTCTTTTAATACTATTAGCACAACCGTTGCAAGTAATATTTTCGACATGTATTTTTTCTATTTTCATTTTTCCTTTTTAAATAAGTTAAACAACAAATATCCCATCAGCGCACCATACAAAGTACTATTGAAAGGTTTTGAAGTGATAGCACAACTGCCGCTAGAACAACCTACATAATAATAGTAGAGATATCCTCCTACTGCTCCCTCAAGTATTCCAATAATACTAAGTTTGTATTTAAGAATAAAACTCATGATTACTTTTCCTTTTTACGAGTTGAAATTCCAAACGGCAAATACAACGGGCAAAAACTAATAAAACTGGTAAGAATAAAAATACCTGCCAAAACCAAAAGAACAATGGCTATTGTTCCAGAAATGTAGTTTGTAAAATAAAGTCCTGCAATTACGAGTGCGACAAGTATTCTAATTACTTTGTCGGTTGTCCCCATGTTTGGTTTCATAAGTATGATTTTAAAGTTTTAATTACAGTACAAATTTCAACCAATAAAAAGCCATACACAGTGACTTTTGTCACATAAGGATATTTTATCAAAAGAAATTTATACCAGATTCAAAACTATGAAGATTGTTTTCAGAAAGCATTACACAATTCAGCCAAAAAATTACATCATTCCCACATTTTCAGCGGTAAACGGGTTAAATAAGAGTACCTTTATTTCTGGAAAGTTTTACAAGACCTTCGTTCTCCATTTGTTTAAGTAAGCGGCAAACAACTTCCCAAGCAGTACCTAATTCATTGGCCAAATGTTCGTGAGTTACAGATAAAGTTTGACTTTTAGTGAGATCACACTTTTTTTTTATGAGATTTAATAAACGCTTGTCCATTTTTTTAAACGCAACGGCATTTACCACTTCCAAGAGTTCTTCGAAACGCTTGTGGTATAAACGAAAAATATAGTCCAGCCACTCGGGATACTCTTTTATTAAAAGACTTACTTTATCGATGGGAATAAAAAGAATTTCGGTTTCTTCTTCGGCAATAGCTTTTACTTTACTGGTATCATGATGAATGCCACCTAAAAAGGACATGATGCAACTCTCCCCAGCTTTGATGTAGTAAAGTAAAATTTCTCTACCATCTTCATCGGTACGAATAACACGAATACTTCCACTTGTAACAATT
>JAYVZC010000530.1:0-2427 GCA_043783695.1 Bacteroidota bacterium | reverse complement strand
TGCCGTTGCCGATTGTACAGGACACGGAGTCCCCGGTGCTTTTATGAGCATGATTGGAAATAATCTTTTAACTCAAATCATCATTGAAAAAGGCATTACACGTCCTTCTGAAATATTGCATCAACTAAACAGAGGAGTAAAAAGAGCTTTAAAACAAGAATCCGAAAATTCGGAAACAACTGATGGGATGGATATTTCCTTGTGTTCAATCGACATAAAAAACAGAACTATGGAATATGCCGGAGCTATGCGTCCATTATTTCATGCATCAGCTGAATTTAATAAAATAAGTGGCGATTCAGCATCTATTGGAGGAACGACCAACGAAAACTATCAGTTCACAAATCATGAAGTGAATTTAAAACAAGGTGATTCAATTTATATTTTTACGGATGGCTATGTTGATCAGTTTGGCGGTGAAAAAGGAAAAAAATTCATGACAAAAAATTTAAAAAATTTATTGGCTGGCATTCATCAAAAAAACATGAATGAGCAATACCAAATACTAAATAATACGCTGATGGATTGGTCAAAAGAGACAGAGCAGGTTGATGATATACTTGTGATAGGAATAAAATTTTAAAACATTTTAAAATGTTATATCAAACCATTTTCTATAATGTAATAATTTTCTTTTTTACTTCATTTTACTCATATCATGACCTTCCATTGGATTTGCCCCTTTCTTAAACAAATACTCACTGCTCAATAAATAAGCACCAGATGTAACTACGGTATCACCATTATTTAAGCCACTTGTAATTTGAGTGTATTCATTTGTTTCCATACCTGTGATTACCATAACACTTTGATATTGATTATGTCCCGTTTTTATCCATACTGAAGAGCCCTTTCCATCTATTATTACTGCATCAGTAGGTAATGCTAAAGTTGTCTTTTTGTTTAACAGAATAGAAACATTAATCTGCATACCGACTTTTAATTGGTTGTCTGTGTTTGGAATTTCTATCCTAACACTATTTATTTGCGATGAGTTATTTAATTCAGGATTTACAAATGAGATTTTACCACTTATTTTTAGCCCGGAAATACCCGGAAAATAAACTGTGGCTACTGTGTTTTCCTTTATTTTACTCAAATCATCAATAAACACTTGAGTTTCTGCCCATAAATTAGAATAGTCAGCCACATGATAAATGCTTCCACCTTCCATAACATAGTCACCTTCTTGAGCATCAATATTTGAAATTACACCTGAAACAGTACTAACAATTTTAAACAAGTTTGAATTCAATTCCTCATTTCCTATTTGCTCAATTTGCTTATCACTTAAACCATATAACTTGAGTTTATTTTTCACGCTATTAATTATTTTATCAAGATTAATTGCATCAACTTTTAAGGATTTCTTTTTATCCAACGCTAATTTTAGCTCTCTCGCTGCTAAATTCAAATCCTCACTATAAATTTCATAAACAGTTTCACCGCTATTAATTTTTTCACCTGTATTTTTAAAATAGAGTTTTTCTATCCTGCCCATTACTCTTGAACTTATAGAACTTGCTTTATTTTGGTCAAGGGTTAAAACACCTGTGAGTAAAATTTCATCCCCCATTTCATGCTCAGTTAAAGCTTCTGTTTTAATGTGTCCAAGTTGAACTTGTTGGTCGCTTAACTGTAAACCATCAACATGTTCAGAATGGTCTTTCTTTACTGGAGTCAATGGCATTTTACAAATCGGACATTTTCCCGGCTTGCTTTCCATTACCTGCGGATCCATCGAACATGTATAATACATATCATCTTGTGTTTGTTCTCCTTTTTTATTGCATGATGTAATTAAAAAGAATAAGGCGACTATAATTACTTTTTGCATGTTATTTATTTTCACTTTTAATAAAACTTTCACTATCCATTAATAATTGTGCGTTTTCAGCTAAGGTGTCATTTTCTGTCAATCCCGAAATTATTTCAATAAAATCATTTGTTTCAATTCCAATTTGAACTTGCTGCGTCTTAAACAATTGATTATTCTTAACAAAAACGACATTACTATTTCCCAAATGAACAACGGCAGTAGATGGGATAAACCAAGCCTTTTTATTTCCGGCTTCAATTAATGCCTTTACATTTGAACCTACTTTTATTTTATGATCAGTATTTAAAATATAAACTCTAACAGCAATTGTATTTTGTCCTGATTTAATTTCCGGTTCTATAAAATCAATTTTAAGATTGCCATCGAGAGTAATTTCGTTGTCAATTTTTAATTTCACTTTTTGACCAACTTTAATTAAGTTTATTTTGTCAGAATAAATATTCAGGACTGCCCATACCTTTTTTGTACTGTATATATTAAAAACGCTTTGACCCTTTTGAACATACATGCCTTCCTTTATTGTTAATTCAACGGGCTTACTGCTATTCATGCCGGACATATCAGAAATAATAGAAGTGTTTGTTAAG
>JAYVZC010000529.1:0-5814 GCA_043783695.1 Bacteroidota bacterium | reverse complement strand
ATTGCCTGTTGATCTAATATTTTATAGATTAACTCTTGTTTTTTTAAAGCTTCGTATTTTGGAATATCCAAGCTTTTTGCAATGTCTCTTAGTTCACCAACAAGTTTGTTGTTTAAATCAATAATGTCGTACATAGGTTGTTTGTTTGGTTAATACATCAATTAGAATAATTGATTTTTTTAGGATAGGATTTGAAAATAGAATGTTGTTTTTATTCGATAAAAGTATGATTGTGTTTGTTATGAGAATACATAACAGCGGAAACGCATTGCAATAATACAAAGAATTTTTAATATACAAGTAATAATTAGGTAAAAATTAGGCCATTTTTGGCTGAATCTCGCAATTTGATAGTGTTTCCTTTAATTTCCAAATACTTGAAAAAATCCTTTATATTCTTTTTCGTGAACTATTAATACATAGTAATAAACACCATTTACAGGAGTTGTCCAGTTGTTTTGATAATCATTTGTTTCAAGCATTAAATTTCCCCAACGATTATATATTTGCAATTTTGATTGTGTTGGAAGGTTTCTAATAAAAAAAACATCATTTGTTCCATCATCATTTGCAGTAAAAACATTTGGTATTTCAGGTTTATATTCTATATGCACAATTATTCTTTTTAAAATAGGACAGCCATATCCATTATTATCGTCCGAAATAATGTATTCAATGTCTTCATTAGGAGTAATAATCGGATTAGTGCAATAGCTACAACTTAAATAAGTAGAAGGAGACCAAGTGATATTTCCGGTTCCATAGGAATAAAGTGTTGCCGATGTTCCACAAATCATAGTTGTATCATACCCTTCAAAGATTGTAGTGCCTGTTGGAGATTGATTAAAATAATTCTCCGGAAATGAGGGTAATCCCTTATAACTGTTTGTAATTGATGGACTGTTTGTAGTTAATGGAATCTGATATCTGGTGAAATTGCATGCCGCGCCTAATGCATTTGGGTTATTAATTCGTCCCAAATATGGGGATGTGTCATTTGAAAGATAAATCACATTATCCTTTCCAATCTGAAATTGAGGAAAGAGTGTACAAATTCCTATACTGGTTTTTGAGCTTCTAATATTTGAAGCTATTTCTGATGAAAGATCCCACTGGTATGCATCACTAGTGTATCCACCGGCATATAGTTTTGAATTATCGGGAGAAAAACTCAAACCATACCATTTATCGCCTATATTTAAAGTTATTGAATTAGATAGTTTTCCGGTCAGGATGTCAAAATCAAATAATTGTAAAAAATTATTAGGACCCGAACCTGACGTTCTTGTACCATGTGATCTGGCAAACTTTTTTCCATTTGGAGAAAATTTTCCTGTTCCCCAACCAGTCTCTGTAATTGAAAAACCTATAGGGCTTATTATAGGAATTGTATTAAGTCCCGATGAAGTAAGCAAAAAAGTTTTATAATTATTTCCCAAAGCATCTTGAGCAATTATCCAGTAATCCTCACAATTGGCATGCTTTACAGCGTGGTTAATTTCTGCACAGGGAGCAAATAGTAAATTATTTTTTGAAACAACATCCCCCATTCCACCGTTGGCAGTCATATCAACTATGCTATAATTAAATCCATTTGCACCCAAATTTTGATATTCATCTGTTGTAAATAAATAAAAAAGATTATTTGAACCCGGTTGAGGAACAATTAATGCTGCCATAGTGCTGGAATATCCTCCGGCCAAACCAGTTCCATTGGGCATTACAATATGATTGGCATTCCAAACGGTTTTTCCATCTGAATAAAAAAGTAAAGCTCCTGTGACAGGATTGCTTGCTACAGAGGTTCCCTCCGGATTACTTGTTTGTCCTGTCGAAATAGCAACA
Source organism: Bacteroidota bacterium (assembly GCA_043783695.1). Classification (GTDB taxonomy): domain Bacteria; phylum Bacteroidota; class Bacteroidia; order 2-12-FULL-35-15; family 2-12-FULL-35-15; genus 2-12-FULL-35-15. Next base: position 3,969 of record JAYVZC010000529.1, on the reverse strand, counting down.
GGAACTCCCGAAGAAAAAGTAACACCGGCCTTCGCACCAAAAAACCAATTGTTGGTTTCATTTTGTGCTTTTGAAAATAAAGCACAAAAAATAAATGAGAAAAATAAGAATACTAGTTTTAAGTTATACAACATAGTATTAAAGGTCTAAAAATATATTGATTAATCTATCTTTTACTGTTTTATCAATTTTTTCATTTCCACTTCATCAAATTCATTTATGCATTTTACATAATAAATTCCTTGTGCATAAGAAGTAATGTTTACATTAAAAATATTATTTGTTGAAGGACCAGTTTCCCAAATTATTTTTCCCATTATATCATAAACTTTTATTTCTTTTATTGCTACCGGCTTTTCATTTCTAGTAACAGCAATTTGAAAAGAGCCGGTGTTTGGGTTGGGAGTGATACCAATGTTGGCATTTACAATGGTTTTAATTTTTTTGACTTCACTTATAGGCTGTGGCTGGTTAACAATATTTGGTGGAACACTTCTTCTAAAAGTAGCAGGGTTACATTCCAAAGCAGGTGCAATATAGGCGTGTAAATCAGAGCCTGCATTTGCAGAAAAACCGGGCTTAAAAATAATTTCCTTTCCGGAACTCATATCCACAATGCTTGGTGATGCAATTGTATTATTGGCAACAATTGTATTGTTCACATGGTAATCAATAGGATAATTATTATTTATGCTTTGATAAGTGTTATCAATACTTGTAGCAGCAGTAATTGGGGTAGTTAAATTTAAACCGGGACATAATCCTTCAAGATTATAAATAAACATATTGCCATCAAAATTTCTGAGAGAAATTAGCGCATCTTTGCTTTGGTCGATAGAAAAACGTGCTGAACCAATCACTCCATTCAATTGATTTACCGGAAAGTTTTCTTTGTAATTATTTACAACCTGAGCACTTGCATCCAGTTTAAAAATAAAAAAATCACCATCGTAATTGCGATGTGCAATAATTTCATCAATGCCGTCACCATCAAAATCGCCCGATGTAATTCCGTTCCACTGGCTGTAATTTCCTGTAGCAAGAGTAAAAATGGAAAGTTGGGTTAGTGTTGAACTAGCGAAACTGTAAACAGTAATTTCAATGTTTCCGCTTGGAGAGTTATTAATGGTTGCAAATTCATCTCCTGGGTTTCCATCAAAGTCTCCAACTGTGATACCTGCAAGATTGGAGTTAATGAAATTACTTCCTGTATTGATATTGTCCGCAACAAGGCTTGTTCCATTATAACGATACAAGTAAACTCTACCATTGGAATTTGATAAAATAATTTCATTGCCGGTGATACCGTCAAAATTACCAGCGGCAATACCTGTCCAACCGCTTATTCCCACGGCAAGCCCACCAAATTGAGAAATGGCACTACCGTTTTGTGCATAGAGGTAAATGCTTTGATCGTTATTGCTGATAGCTGCAATTTCGTCTCCCGCATGAGAAACATCAATGTCGGTAGCAGTAACACCAGCCCAAAGTGGATAGCTGTGATTAACAATGCTGGTACGTTGACTAATAGTACTGTTGGCATCGAGTGCAAATATTTCAATTGCTTCTGAGCCCAGTTTGTTTCGTGCCGTTACAAATTCCTGTGTGCCATCACCGTCAAAATCGCCTCCTGCTGTGCCAGCCCATTGGTTATCAGGATATGTGTTGCGGTTTACTGAAAGTGGATTAAAAAGGTTTTCGTATAAAAGTAAATCGGCATACGCTTTCATTTGCTGAGCAGGAACAAATGGCATAGTTGAAGAATTAAAGGGATTGGAAAAATCGGAGGGCGTATAAAAATCGGATATTATTTGATAGATATCCGGATGGTATTGAGTTAAAAAAGTATAGCCGAATAATTGAAAGCGATTGTAAAAAGGGTGAGCCGGACCTGCACTATTACAATCACTAGGCACTCCTGCAGGAACATCGCAGAAACAGCACATTTGGTTGCAATTACAATTAGTACCATACACATTCATTCTTAAATCGAGAGGGTTTGCAACAATCCGATGAGCAAATCCGTTAGCAAATTTTTTCATGTCAACGGAAGAGAAATTATATCCGTTTGAAGCTTGAATTCCGAACCGAGAACAAAGGTCAACAAATTCCATTTCCAACCATGCGTGAGAAATGTCTTCCCATAAATTATCACCGCAATCTACTTTGTGGCACCATGCATACCAGCCATCGGGTTCGGGAACAGTTGGCAATACACCTATTCTAGTTTCCTTGAGATGATCGTACACAATTGTAGCAATGCGTTCCGTTATTGTTAAATAATCTATAATTGGATTTCCTTCAACAACAGAAATTTGATACATTAAAGCAATGAGTCGACCGATTGCACATTGTTGATTAAGGGCTCCGATTTGACCATCTGCTTTAAAAGCATCAGCGCCTTGTAACTGATTATCAGAATGCCACGAAATCGTTTCATGTATCCTGTTTTCAAGCCAATCCGCAAACTGAAGGTAATTGGTAATTAAATTGCTTCCGTATACGGTTGAGGGTGTTTGTGCACTATTTACCTCTGTCGGAACAGGCTCATTATTTAATGAAGAATTTGTTCGCATTAGGTAAATAAACTCTGCCATAGGAAAACAGATTGTACCCGACTCCATGTAATGAGGATAACGAACACAAGGATCCGTCCCTCTCCTTTTAAAATTGGCTGTCCATCCCTTATAACTTCCTGGGAAACCTTGTATTTCTGTCATGCTTGAAGTAGTACATCCTTGAGTGTCTGTATGTGGCAGTCCTTGCAATGCACCAGAATTTTCTACATTCAAAATGTTATCATCTCGTAATTCCTGAATTCGTTTTGCATATATAATAAAATTGTTCAAATACTTTTTATCCCCCGTTGCTTTATACATAACAATATAGGATTCCATTACAGTTGAAGCGTCATTATGTAAAAGATGTGTATAAATATTTGTATAAAACGAAGGATTTACTCCCGTAAAATATGTTTGATTTAGTTTATCAAACAAATTCCTATACATCTGTCCGTAAGAAGTATTCAAAATAAGGGACATCGATAATAATAATATAGTCAATTTTTTCATACTTAGAATTTATAAATTAAAATGACTGAAGCGTTGATTGAGTATGGGTATACATAATCCTTTACTGTACCCCAATAACCTGTCGAATAAAGTATAAAGGGCGTGATGTTGTAATCAATTCCTGCATTTATTCCAACAGAAAACCATTGATTAATATGATAATCCATTCTCGTGGAATAATTTAGAAACATTGACTTGCGGTTACCTGTATTTCCAAACTCCCACTGGTAAGTATTCCTTTTCCCAGCAGCGTTTGTTACTATCTCTTTTATTGACAAAACATATTTTACTCCCATACCCAATAATAGAGAAATCGAAATTTTTTTCAATCTAAACCTATATCCGATATTAATTTTTCCTCCAACAAAACTAAACTTAGTGTTTCTAATTGCCACATCGGACACAACATTATTAAACTTAATAAAAGAAATTCCATCATATTGTAAGTCCATCTGTATAACAAAATGTGATTTTAATATTTTACCAAAAGACAGTTTTGAATAATAAGCGGGCTCAATTTTATCAGCTGGATATTCTCCGCCTCCGAAATTGTTTGTTGGACCTAAATTAGTTGATGAATATGTTGCAGCTTCTCCATAATTTAAACCGCCCAAGAGGCTTATTTCATATCTTCTTTCTTTTTTTACAATAGAATCTTTTTTCTCCTGTGCAAAAGCAGATGAGTATATAAGTAAAATAAAAATTAATAGTTGAATTGTTTTTTTCATGATATATTTTTTAAAAATTTACTGATAACCCAAAATTAGCTCTTAATAAATAAATATAATAATCTCTACTATAATCAGTGGAATTCCAAAATAAAATTTGTGATGGTGTGATGGGAACTGAATAAGAAAATTGGCAAACAGTATATAAGTTTTTATAAATTTTAAACTGA
>JAYVZC010000528.1:0-13413 GCA_043783695.1 Bacteroidota bacterium | reverse complement strand
AATTATTTTTCCGCCATGAATTCCGGCAGCCGGACCAATATCAATCACATGGTCTGCTGCTAAAATCATTTCTTTATCGTGTTCAACAACAATTACAGAGTTGCCAATATCGCGCAAGTTTTTCAACGCATTTATCAAACGAACATTGTCTCTTTGATGTAACCCAATACTTGGCTCGTCCAAAATATAGAGCACTCCGACCAGCTGTGAACCAATTTGTGTTGCCAAACGAATACGCTGTGCTTCACCACCTGAAAGTGTTCTGGAGCTTCTGTTCAATGAAAGATAATCCAGCCCTACATCTAATAAAAAAGAAATGCGTGTTCTAATTTCTTTCAATACTTCTTTTGCGATGGTATTTTGTTTGGTGCTTAAGCGCGATTCAATATTTTTAAACCATTCATTTAATTCGATGATTCCCATTTCGGATAATTCAGCAATGTTTTTTTTATCGATCTTAAAATGCAAGGATTCTTTTTTCAATTTTGTTCCTTCGCATTTTGTGCAGGGAATTTTATTCATAAATCCTTGTATCCATTTTTCAATTGTTGGAGAACTTTGTTCATCATTTTGTTTGATGATGAAGTTTGCGATTCCTTCAAATGCTATGCTATAACTTGTTGCGGAGCTATCCGTAAATTGCTTTATTTTAAATACTTCATCCGAACCGAATAAAATGGTGCTAATCGCTTCGTCAGAAATATCTTCAACAGGTGTATCCAAAGTAAATCCATACTTGTCGCCAATTGCCTCCAGTTGTTTAAAAATCCACGTTCCTTTGTGCGGACCAATTGGAGCAATAGCACCTTTTCGGATGGATAATTTATTATTCGGAATAATTTTATTAATGTCAACTTCTGATATCATTCCAAGTCCGTTGCATTTCGGGCAAGCACCATAAGGAGAATTGAAAGAAAATAAGTTTGGTTGTGGTTCATCATAAGAAATTCCTGATGTAGGACACATTAAATGTCGGCTATAAAATTCTACAATGCCAAATTCTTCTTCGAGCCTACCCATCTTAAAAGGCTGGACCATAATGATGCCTTTCCCTTGTTTCATTGCCAATTGCATGGATTCAGAAATGCGGGGACGTGCATCTGCATTTACTTCCAAACGATCAATTACAATTTCAATATCGTGAACTTTATAGCGATCGAGTTGAATGCGCTTTGTTAATTCTACTACTTCACCATCAATACGAACTCTTAAGTAACCCCATTTTTTTATTTGTTCGAATAGTTCGCGATAATGTCCTTTTCTTCCTTTTACAACTGGAGCAAGAATCAATATTTTTTGTCCTTGAAATTTTTCCAGAATTAAATGAATGATTTGATCATCGGAGTAACGAACCATTTTTTCTCCTGTAGCATACGAATAGGCATCTGATGCACGAGCGTATAATAATCGCAAAAAATCGTAAATCTCAGTAATGGTTCCAACTGTGGAACGAGGATTTTTATTTACTGTTTTTTGCTCTATGGAAATAACAGGACTTAATCCCGTGATCTTATCTACATCGGGACGTTCCATGTTGCCAAGAAATTGACGAGCATAAGCAGAAAAACTTTCTATGTAACGTCTTTGTCCTTCAGCATAAATGGTGTCGAAAGCTAAAGAAGATTTGCCACTACCACTTAGTCCTGTAATAACTACTAATTTATTTCGTGGAATGGTAACATCAATGTTTTTTAGATTGTGTGCACGTGCGCCAACAACTTCCAAATAATCTATTTCGCTAATAGTTGCACTCGGCATTATATTTTTAAATTATTATAGAGTAAATATTTTAAATGAAATTTTTTCCATTTTTGCAAAGGTAAGGAACAATCGGTTAAGAACAAGGTCGTTCATCCAATTTCCTAGAGGTTTTCCGATAAAAAAACAATGGGATTATAATAGTATTTTTCAAGATCAGATGGTTTGAGGCAAACCAAGGTAAATGAGTTGAAAAGCCTTTCTGGATGTAGTTTGTCGGGTTTTATACTAATTGGTTTAATCTTTAGTATTTCCAAATGCAAATGATCAAATTGCCAGCCGTATTTGTTCAACTCTGTTTTATTCATAAAGCGGGCAATCGGTTTGTCGGGTGCTACTGTTTCATTTAAATTCGAGGTAATTCCTGCAATGTGTTCATACAATGTCCAAAAGAATTTATTTCCAATATGATGCTCAACAATCAATTGAGCATAAGGTCCATCGGTTCGTTTGCTTATAATTTTTCCTGTTGCAATTACAAAAATAGGTTCGTTGTTGTAATTTTTACCGGGCCGTTTAAAATCAATTCCTGTGTGAAAGTGCCATGGAACTGTTTTTCTTTCTTTTCGGATGAGTCCGAATTTCCCTATTTCTGTCAATTGAATTTGTGAAATGTCCTTTCTATTGTTTGCATTTATTGGAATAAAAAAAGAGGATTGCAGATTGATTGAAAGAAAGAAAAAAAGCAGAATATCTTTTATAATCATTCGATTATTCTTTAAGTTTTTTTTCTTTCTTAACAGAATCAATGAGCAATGGAGTAGTGGTAATTAAATTTACAGAATCTTTCGGAGTTAAAATATTACTGCCATCATAATTACCATCTATATCGTAAATGTTCATCGATCCTTTTGGAATTTCAATAATGTATTTTTTCTTTCCTTCGTTAGTCAATGAATTAATACGTAGCCAAGGATTAAATAATTTTAATATTTTATAATTTATTCCTTGAGAAATAGCAAAATCAGCCAAATTGTGAATAGTGGTATCTACCGTTATTTTTTTAGTTGCGAGTGAAGGATACAAATCTTTTTTACGAAGCATGTACCCATACACTTTGGGACGGGAAATAATTTCTTTCATTGCCAATATTCTATAAACATATCGTGCTGTTTCTTCTGTTAATGCTAAATCGTAATAGCTGTTTACTTTTTGTTTGTCGAGTTGTCCCTGAACTCCCCCCATTCCTAAGTTGTAAGATGCTGCAACCAATGTCCAATCATTAAATTGTTTGTAAGCTTCATTGAAATATTTGCATGCAGCTTGAGTAGATTTTTCAACATTGTATCGTTCATCTACTTCTTCAGATATTTCCAATCCATAACCACTTCCGGTAGATTCAATAATTTGCCAAAATCCTGTTGCACCTTGAGGAGAAACAACATTTGTAAGTTGACTTTCAATCAATGCTATGTATTTGAAATCTTCAGGGATTTCATTCCTTTTAAGAATAGGTTCAATTATCGGAAACCAACGATTTGCACGTTTGTGTAATAAAAGTGATTGTGATTGCCAATACGTATTCACAACCAATTCACGTTCTGTTGCTTCTCTTACACTAAAATCGGTGATCGGTGTTTTTTCTCCTGCAAAGTTTAAATTTTTAGGAATACGAATGCTAAATGTTTTATAGCTGGCGTTAAAATAATCTTCATAAGAGGCATCCGATAAATTATCAGTAAAGGAATATGAAAAAAGTTTAATAATGCTTATCAGTAGAATTGCAGAACCAAAAGCAATAAAGTATTTTTTGGAAGATTTAAGAATGTATATTACTTTTTCTTTACGTTGCATTATTTAGAGTGCTTACGGGTAGGGGCATACATAAAATGAAATAAAATAAGAAAGTATGTAGAAAATAAAACAATGTGAATATAACTCCAATTTTTTATGTAAGTAATAATTAAATAATTAAAAAACATAGATACTAAACAAATTCCTGCATACATAATTGCAATTCTTTTTTCGGTCATCCCCATAAAAAAGAAATTGTGTGTGGTATGATCCTTCCCGCCAATAAATGGGGATTTCCCTTTTCTTAAACGGTTAATAACTACTATGGTCGTATCAATTATAGGAATTGCAAACGTTAAAATAGTTACAAAAAATTGTTTGGATTGGATGAGTTCGCCCCGAACATCGGGAGTATTCCAAAAATAAGTTATTCCCATTGCAGCAAGAAAAAGGCCTAAAAACTGACTGCCGGTATCGCCCATAAATATTTTTGCAGGATGCCAATTGTAAAATAAAAATCCAATTAAAGCAGAAAGAACACCAATTAAAATAATAGAATCGATGTGATGCCCATTTTTGTTTAAAAATAAAATGAATAAAGCACTCATAATAATTGTTATAGAAACAGTTGTAGTGATTGCATCCATATTGTCAAGCATGTTGATAGAATTCATTAATCCGACAATCCACAGCAATGAAAGTGCATAATTTATATAAGTATTTGAAAAAATTGAAATGTATGTGCCGGTAGTAATTAAAATTAAAGCACAACATACTTGAATTGTGAATTTTAAAAATGGTTTTGTGTTATACGCATCATCTGATAAACCCAATAAAAAAGCCAATGTACAAGCAGCTAGTAAACCCAATAATTTTTTGTCGACAAATTCATGAGTTTGGCTAAAGAAAATGGAATAACTAGCAATGGAAATAAGAAAAATTAAATAAAATGAAATTCCACCAAGAGCTGGTTTTGTGGATGCACTCCAACGTATTATTGTATCTGAAGTATTTCGGATTCCTAAGTTTGAGGCAAACTTTAAAAATAAACCGTTTATCATGAATGATAAAATAACTGTGCAGATAAAATAACCTATGTAAATGAGTAGTAAATATATATTAATGTTCATAAAATGAGTTAAAAATTACTTTTAATACTATTAGAATTTTCGATATTAACTATTAGACAACTATTTACATTCTTAAGTTGCATGTGTTAATAACGATTTAAAGCTAAAACATGCTTTTGAAATCCTTAAATAATTGACCTGTTTTATCTTTTTCAGATAATATTGGGTTATTTACATCCCAATTAATGGATAGAGTAGGATCGTTCCAAAGAATACTATCTTCAGATGCTTTGTTGTAGATGTTTGAACATTTATAAGAAAAAATAGTATTATCTTCTAAGGTTAAAAACCCGTGAGCAAATCCGGGAGGAATCCAAAGCATAGTTTTATTTTTTTCGTTTAGCTCGATATCAAAATGGTAACCATAGGTAGGTGACAATTTTCTGAGATCTACAGCAACGTCAAAAATGGCTCCCTTAATAGCGCGTACAAGTTTGCCTTGAGCGAAGGGTGGATTTTGAAAATGTAATCCTCTTAAAACGCCTTTTTGAGAGAGTGATTGATTGTCTTGAACAAACTCGACATCAATACCCTGTTTTTCAAAAACCGATTTACTATAAGATTCAAAAAAATAACCCCTTTCGTCTTCGAAAACTTTCGGTTGAATAATAAATAAATCAGGAATGGGAGTAGTCTTAATTTCCATAAATTAACGAATACGAATTATTTCTTAAAAAATGATTTTTTTGAACTTGATTTAGAACCCTCATCATAATAACCATAGCCATAACCATATCCATAGCCGTAACCATAACCGTAGTTATATCCATAACTTTTTTGTTCAATATCAACACCGTTTAAAATAACAGATAGTTTTTTAATATTTGCTTCATTAAATAATCGATCCACATTTTGTATAAAATTGCGTTTAGAATATTCTGCTCTAAAAATGTAAATAGGATAATCTGCTTTTTGAATCATAGATATTCCATCACTCACCAAACCAACAGGAGGGTTATCTATAATGACAACATCATAAATAGTTTTTAGATGAGTAAGTATATCATCCATTTTACTACTGATAATTAGTTCAGAAGGATTGGGAGGAATTGGTCCTGCAGTAATAAAATCTAAATTTTCTAAGCTGCTGTGTTGAATGGCATCTGCAATTTCTCCTTTACCAATCAATAAGGTGCTCATTCCTTTTGTATTCTCTGCATTAAATCCAATATGAATTTTTGGTTTGCGCATATCCAAATCTATAATTACTACTTTTTTGCCTGAAAAAGCAATAATTCCGGCCAAATTAATTGCTACAAATGTTTTTCCTTCACCGGAAATAGTCGAGGTTAAAGCGATTGTTTTTGGTCCGGGTTCGTTTGAAATAAATTGCAAATTTGTTCGAATCGATCTGAATGATTCAGCAATTAATGATTTTGGGCTTTTGTCTACCAAAAGTTGCGAAACAGGAATATCCTGTTTACATTTTGGAACAATCCCTAAAATACTAATTGAGGCATGAGTGTATTTGCTGATTTCGTTTAGTGAATTAATTTCATTGTGGGATAGATAACGAAATAAAATTAAAAATATACTCAAAAGCAGTGCTACCAATAAATAGCTAATGTATGTTATTTTTCTGTTAGGTGAAACAGGGCTGGATGGCGCATCGGCTTTTTCTAATACAATGTTTTGAGATACAAATCCTGCTTTCGAAATAGAATATTCTGTTCGTTTTTCTAATAATAGCGTGTAATATTTTTCGTTGATACTGAATAAACGTTGTAATCGAGAAAATTCGACCTCGTTTTCTGGGAGCTTGTGAAATGATCCAGCAAATTCATTCGCTTTTTTCTGTAATTCATTCTTCCGTAATCCAATGTTTGCAGTTATGGATTTTATGCTCTCTTGTAATAATTTTTTCTGAATGTTAATTTGATAATCAATTGCAATTATTGCCTCACTTCCAGGAGTTACTTGGTACAACATTTCTTCTTTTTGAATTAATAATCTATGCAACTCGGAAACGGTTTTAGAAATATTTGCCTCTGATTCAGTACCGGCCAACATCGCTAATAAGCTATAGGTATCAATAATCTTTGAACTATTAATTTCTTTGGCTATTCTATTTAAAACATTTTCTTCTAACTCCAAAGCAATTATTTGATCTTCCAGTCCATTTAAACGGGTTGTATTTGTATTTTTTAATTCCAAGTCATCAGTGACATTATTTATTTTTTTAAAATCTTGAATTGAATTTTCAGAAGTTTTTAATTGCTCGTAAACAACATTCAGCTGCAAATCAATAAACCCAATTACGCTTTTTGAACTTTCCCCTTTTCGTGCTATATCAAAGCTGGTATACTCTTCTGTCATAGTAGTTACAAGATCAGAAGCTTTCTGTGGGTTGAAATCTTTAAATGATATGGCGATGGTTTTCGCTTCTTCATTTAATAATTTCACTTCTAAAAAAGGATAATAATTATTTACCAGTGAGTTTGTATCATTTACCGAGAAATAATATGCATTTTCTTTTACTGAATTTTGCTGTTTCTGAATATCAGAATAATTAGAAATTATTATTTTTAAATCGAATTGTGGAAATCGAATCCATTTATTGGAAGTGTAATTCTCCGAATAATTTTTTCCATTCGCTGTGAAATTTACAACTCCCCCAGAATCGCTATTAAAATCAGCATAAATTTTTGTTCCAACTATTGAATTGTCTTTGCGTTTAATTTCAACACTAAAAGGACTGCTAGTATATAGTTCATTGTTTAATAATGTTCCCTCTGTATAGTAACTTATTTCTAAAGGTAATTTTGAAAGTACTCGTTTTAAAAAAACTTTAGATCTTAAAAGCTCTACAGCTTCAGCTAATCCATTTGAATTTTCAGAACCATAAATATTTTCAACATTTAGTAACTTATTTGCCTGATTGCTTGTTTGAACTTGAATAACACAAGAGGCTTCAAAAACAGGTGGTGTATAACGTAAATATAATCTAGCTCCTAAAAATGCAATACCAAAAAAGAGAATAATCCAGATTAGACTTTTGCGAGCTATGAATAAAAAAAGGCCCAATTCAAATTCTCCACTGAAATTTGAAATTCGCTCTTTATAACGCTCAAAGCTATCGTTCGTTTTGGATATATCTTCCTGTAACATTTTTTTGCAGGATTGAGGTTATTTTGAAATTGCTTTTGTATACGTAAATAGTACAAACGCACTCGTTAATATACTTATTATTGGTGCTATTTCCTGAACAAATCTGCTTGCATATTTTCTTCGTGGTTCCACATAAATAATATCATTAGCCTGCAAAACCATTGTCCCTTGCTGTATTCCTGCAATTGTGGATAGATCAATTAAATATACATCATGCTTATCTCCCCGTTGTCTGATTAACTTTACCATTTTTGCTTTTCCGTCATCTGCAATTCCACCTGCTAAAGCCAAAGCTTCAATTAATGTTGTATTATTATTTACAAGTGGGATAACCTTTGCGTCACCGGCACTTCCCGGAAAAACAATTACTCTTTTATTAGTAACGGACATAATTACGTATGGTCGCACATAAAAACTAGCATACTTTTCTTCCAATAATGTTTCAGCTTCTCTGATTGTAAATCCGCTTAATTTCGTTTTTCCCAAAACAGGAAGTTTTGCATTCCCGTCCGATTCAATAAGATATTGGATATTTGACTCAAACCTATATCCCATATTGGCACTGTTTAAAGATGTTAAATCCACAAGCTTAAAACCATCATTTGAATACATACTGAACTCCAAAATGTCATTTGGGGAAATTCTATAATCTAAAGCTTTTGTGGAATCAGGATTTTGAGCGTATTTGTAGCCTTTCCCGGTTTTTAGCATAATACTAGGGTTGATCCAGCCACAACTTGATAAAAAAATCATCAATCCAAATAAATAGAGCAGTTTGCGCATATAGTTTTTTATGTTTTAACACACAAAGTTAAAAAATATTCCGAAACGGGCGTTTACTTTCAATTTTAAAAGTAAATGCCCTTATACTACTTGCTGTATATGGGTTTGTTATAGCCAATGAAATTAGAAGAAAGAAAGACAAGAACTTAGCCTGATAAAGAACTGGCAATGTAAACTTAATTTAGTGCATATACAATCCGAAATTGCCTATAAAACTCATAATACTGGCTCATTAGAACTACTTGAAATATGGCGCACTCAAATTATTGATGCACGCATTTACAAAATGGATAACAATATTCCAGATGCTCCCAACGAAATAGAAGAAGCCAGTGCCGATATAAAAACCTTTGCAAGCAAAACAGAAGAAAGGCAAGAAATATTAACTGATTTCTGTAATCCTGTAAAACACTCTCGCCCTAAAATTCAGCTACAACAGGATAATGATAGTCAGCTTTCGCTGTTTTAAAAATTAATCATGAATATATTTCAAAAACAAGCAGCCGATTTTGTTAAGTACTACAGTCTAATTTATTTTAAAAATTCTTCAGCAGTTAACCAACTAAAAACGTGAACTAAATAGTTCACGTTTTTTTATTCTATCTATTTATGATAAATTAAAACATTTTCACAACTTTTCTAATAATAGCTACACACTCCATCAATTGTTCTTCCGTAATTACTAAAGGAGGTGCAAAACGAATAATATCGCCATGTGTAGGTTTTGCTAATAACCCATTTTTCATCATCTCAATACAAACATCCCAAGCCAACCCGAAGGAATGAACTCCTTTATTGTGGGCATTCTTACCATTACGTTCGTTGATTACCATTGCACAAAACAATCCTTTTCCACGAACTAATTTTATCAGTTCTGGATTTTCTGCTTGAATTGTTTTTAATTCCTTCAACAATAATTTTCCTAATCGTTCGGAATTTTCTGATAACTTTTCTTCTTTCAAAACGGTTAATGCAGCTATTCCAACTTTACAAGCCAAAGGGTTTCCACCATAAGTAGAACCATGTTGTCCTGGTTTAATACACAACATTATTTCATCATTACTCAATATTGCTGCAACCGGATAAGTTCCGCCAGACAATGCTTTTCCTAAAATTAAAATATCAGGGTGAACGCCTTCATGGTCACAAGCTAAAATTTTTCCTGTTCGCCCTAAGCCCGATTGAATTTCATCTGCAATAAATAAAACATTGTTTGCTTTACATAAATCATAACATTTTTTCAAATAGCCTTCATCCGGAACAATAACTCCAGCTTCGCCTTGAATAGGCTCAATTAAAAATGCTGCAATGGTTTTATCTTTTAATAACTCAGCCAAAGCAAATGCATTATTATACTCTACTTCAATAATTCCGGGAGTAAAAGGACCAAAATTATTTTTTGCATCCGGATCGGAACTTCCTGAAACGATTGTAATGGTACGTCCGTGAAAATTATTTTTACAAACAATAATTTTTGCTTGATTTTCGGCAACACCCTTTTTCTCATAAGCCCATTTGCGTGCTAATTTCAATGCAGTCTCCACACCTTCTGCACCTGTATTCATTGGCAATACTTTATCGTATCCAAAATAAGAAGTAATAAATTTTTCGTATTCGCCTAAGGAATCATTATAAAAAGCACGAGAAGTAAGTGTTAATTTTTGTGCTTGTTCAAGCAATGCAGAAATAATTTTTGGATGACAATGTCCTTGGTTTACGGCACTGTATGCTGCGAGAAAATCAAAATATTGTTTTCCATCAACATCCCAAACATAAACACCTTCTCCACGTTTTAACACCACTGGTAAAGGGTGATAGTTATGAGCTCCGTGTTTTTCTTCTAGTTCAATTGCTTTTTGCGAACTGATTTTATTGTCCATCATTATTTCCATAATACTACTTAAATTTAACAAGCAAATTTAGTAAAAATAAACGATATTATTTATAATTATGCTAGTCCCTATCGTTAAACTTTTGGCATTTCTCTAAACTCTTAAAAAATTATTTTTTGCCAAAAATTATCACTTTTATCGAACGAAGAAACAATTCTGCTGCTGAATAACGGCCTATTAACGGCTTAATTTTTAAAAAAAATTCACCGGAAATATTACCCCATTTTTCGTAACTTCGCCCTTCATGAGAAATGCCAATAAAAAGCCTTTACCGATACTTGAAAATATTAATGTCATTGATACGAGCTCAGATGGACAATCTGTTGCTCGCACCGATGAATATGTAATTTTTATCAAAGGCGCTGTCCCCGGAGATATTGTAGATGTTCAAGTAACTAGAAAAAAAAGTAAATATAGAGAAGCGAATACAATTGCAATAAAACACAAATCGGAAAAGCGTGCCGACCCCATTTGTGAGCATTTTGGGACTTGTGGAGGCTGTAAATGGCAAAACATGAGTTATGACTGGCAACTTTTTTACAAGCAAAAACAAGTAAGCGATGCTCTCACACGACTAGCTAAAATTGAACTTCCTGAAATTCAAAAGATAATCCCTTCCAAAAAGATTTACAATTACAGAAACAAGTTAGAGTTTACTTTCTCAAACAAAAAGTGGCTAACTAAAGATCAAATCGAGGACAAAGCCCTCTCCTTTGGAGAGGGTTTGGGTGAGGTCTCCAGAAACGCTTTAGGATTTCATATTCCTGGAATGTTTGATAAAATATTAGACATCGATAAATGTCATTTACAAGAAGAGCCGTCAAACGCTATCAGAAATGAGATCAGAAAATATGCTTTGGAAAACAAGCTTAGTTTTTTTGATTTGCGCGAACAAATTGGTTTTTTGAGAAATATAATTATTCGTAGTACATCAACAGGCGAATGGATGTTAATTGTTGCTTTTCATTATGATGATAAACAGGAAATTGAGAAATTATTAAATCACGTAGCCAACCAATTTCCACAAATCACGTCATTGCAATATGTAATCAACTCCAAGCGGAATGATACAATTGGAGATTTAGATATTATCGTATACAAAGGTAATGATAGCATTTACGAAAACATGGAAGGACTAAAATTTAAGATCGGACCAAAGAGTTTCTATCAAACAAACTCGGAACAAGCTTACGAACTTTACAAAGTAACAAGTGATTTTGCTTCTATAAAAAAGACCGATATAGTTTACGATTTGTACACCGGAACAGGCACCATTGCCAACTTTGTAGCACATCAATCAAAAAAAGTTGTTGGAGTTGAATATGTTCCTGCAGCAATTGAGGATGCAAAAATAAATTCTCAATTAAACAGTATCACCAATACTGTGTTTTATGCCGGTGATATGAAAGATGTGTTGAATAATGATTTCATCAATGAAAATGGCAAACCCGATGTAGTTATCACAGATCCGCCTCGTGCAGGAATGCATGAAGATGTTACTAAAAAAATATTGGAAATTGAACCCAATAGAATTGTATATGTTAGTTGTAATCCTGCTACTCAAGCTCGCGACTTACAATTATTAGATGTAAAATATAAAGTTACAAAAGTTCAACCGGTTGATATGTTTCCGCAAACTCATCATGTGGAGAATGTAGTTCTATTGGAAATTAAAAATTGAAAAATTGAAAATTAATTTTGGAGTCTAAAACTATAATCGCATCAAAATCAATTCCCCTCTTGAGAGGGGTTAGGTCCGCCCGAACGAATGCCCGCCTGAATGGCAAAGTCGGGCAGGGATTCGTCTATTCGGGCGGGGGCGTGTTGCCAATGCTCATTAAAAAATCATTATATATTTTTTTGTTTTTGTTGTCAACATTCACATCTAGAGCACAGCAAGAAACAGTTATTACCGGTCACGTTTCTGAAGTTGGTACTAACAGTGGAATTCCTTTTGTAAATATTTATTTCAAAGGAACACTCACTGGTACTGTTACCGATTTTGATGGAAATTATTCAATCAAAACAACTACTCCCAAAGATTCGATTTACATTTCTCTTATAGGATATAAATCGAAAGCAAAAAAAGTTCAAAAAGGGAAAATTCAAGAAATTAATTTTCAATTGACTCAAGAAGCACTCAGCCTTAACACTATTGAAATTCGCCCCGGAATAAATCCGGCTATAAGAATCATCAAAAAAGCACAACAAAATAAATCAAAATACGACCGTGACAATTTGGATGCAGTACAATATGTAAGTTATACAAAACAAGAAGCGGATGTGGATAATATTACTCCAAAAATGCGCAGATGGAAATTATTTCGACCGTTTGCAGCCATGTGGGATAGCATGGATGTAATTGTAGGTGAAGACAGCAAAGCAAACTTGCCTGTGATGATGAGCGAAGTTGTTTCTGAAATTTATTCTTTCAAAGAAGGAGAAAAAAGACATGAAGATGTAAATGCCATAAAAATAAAATTTGTTGGAATGAAAGATGGTAGTGCGGCAACACAACTTACCGGCACTGATTTCCAAAACTATAATTTTTGCAAAAATAATGTTGCCATTCAAGGAAAAGATATTCTTTCTCCTATAGCTGAAAACGCAATGCTTTTTTATAATTATATTTTGATAGACAGCGTTTTTATTGATAGCATGAAATGTTATAAAATTGATTGCCATCCAAAAAATAAAAAAGATTTAGCCTATACAGGATTCCTTTGGATTACCGACACAACTTTTGCAATAAAGCAATTGGATTTAGGAATTACACCCCAAGTAAATATAAACTGGATAGATCATGCTCGTATTCAAGAAGTATTAATTCCAACAGAAGCCGGCCCATGGGTGCCATCACAAACTCGTACACTTATTGATTACACTACACTTACAGATAAATTTGTGAGTTTAGTAGTTCGGACTTACAATTCCAATTTAAACTTTGTAGTGAATCAACCAAAAGACAAAGAGTTTTACAAAAGCCAAATCAATTATGCAGAAAGTGC
>JAYVZC010000527.1:0-5836 GCA_043783695.1 Bacteroidota bacterium | reverse complement strand
TATCCAACAGAAGTTAATCTGCCGGCAGAAATTCCTGCTTTCACTAAATAATCCAATACAGCTTTTGCACGGTTGTTAGAAAGTGTTTTATTGTATTCGTCTGCTCCTTTTGAATCGGTATGACCAGAGATTTCAATTTTTAATGTTGGAACATCGTTTAATAATTTAGTTAAACGTTCTAACTCATTTGTTGATTCCGGACGCAATGTTGCTTTGTCGAAATCAAAGAAAATATTTTTCAAAATAATTTTGCTACCCACTGCAATGTTTTTTAATGCAACATCTTTTACAACTTCTTGGTAAGCTGCAGTATTTGGAATGTCAAAATTTTCGGAGTGAAATAAATAATTGTCTTTTTTAACTGCAATACCATAATTTCTTCCTGCAGGTAAGGAAACTAAATATTTACCAGTTGAACTATTAGACGTGAAACTTGCAATAACTTGATTTTTTAAGTTGTCGACAATTTCAATGGTAGCTTCTAATGGTTTTTTTGTTAAGTCGTCAGTAATTACACCTTTTAAGATTGTCAACTGAGCTTCTTTAATAGCAAGCACTGGAGCGATAACCGTTTCTTTCACTGGTGCTGCTTGACTAGCCAATAAATTATCTTCGTTAGTCATAACCATCGGTTTTTCTGGACCAAGAAAAGTAATTACATAAATATCTTTTTCTCCATATCCATTTGGGTTGAATGAAGCATAATATCCATGCTTACCACTTGCAGAAGTAACAAAGAAAACGTCATCATCAGGAGTGTTAACAGGATAACCAATGTTTTCAGGCTTACTCCATGTTTTTGTTTGACTATTTAATACAGTTTTAAAAATATCGTAGCCTCCCATACTTGTATGTCCTTGCGAACTAAAGTATAATGTTTTTCCATCAGGGTGAAGGAAAACACCTTCTTCTCCATATTGCGTATTAACAGTTGGTCCAAGATTTACAGCTTTTCCCCATTTTCCTTTTTCATCTTTTGTAGAAATATAAATATCTCTATCTCCTAATCCACCTTCCGGTTTATCAGAAACAAAATAAACCGATTTTCCATCAGGAGTATAACAAGCAGATGACTCGTGATAAGCAGTATTGATATTTTTGTTCATATGATCGGGCTTACTCCATTTATCACCTTTTAATTCCGATTCATAGAGATCGCCAAGATTATTTCCAATATAAATTAAAAATTTTTGTCCGTCAGCGGATAATCCAGAATTCGCATCATGGTTATCTGTATTAATTGGGGAGCCCATGTTCATAGCTTTTGTCCATTTGCCATCCACTCGAGTCGATATGTAAATATCTTCAAAAAATTCATTTATTTCTGGATCGATTTTTTCTCCTGTACTTCCAGTTCTTCTGGATGTAAATAACATTACAGATTCATCCGCAGAAATTACTGGACCATAATCCGGGAATTGTGAATTTACATCAGCTCCAACGTTATCAATAAATACACGGATAGGGTTTTTAACCATTTCTTTTCCGATTAAACATTCGCTGATATGTTTGTTTATATCTCCCATCAATGAAGTCAATTCTTCTCCTTTTAATGATTGTTGGAAAGTTTGAAACTCTTGAATGGCTTTATCCCATTCCATATTCAAATGGTATGCTTTCCCAAGTAAATAGTGAACTTGCGGATCAACAGCAGGATTTAACTGAATAGCTTTTTCTAAATAAGGAATTGACTTTAATTTATAATTAGAGTATAAGTAACATTTACCAATTTTATAATTCAATAAAGCGTTGTTGGGATTAAACTTTTGAGCAGCCAAATAATAAGGATCCAAAGCTTGTTTATAATAAACTGTTGCCAAAGCAAAAAATTCATCTCCCTTGTCGATATTTTTTTTTGCTTCCCTTAATCCATCTTTATCATCTTTGAAATTTGCTTTTTCAAACTCAATGTTTTGAGAAAAAGCATTTGCAGAAAACAGTATTGCTATTATGTAGAGTATTTTTTTCATATTAAATTTTTCTTTTCATTAATAAATTTGGAATGACTTTAATTTTCAAATTTTCAAATTTTTCAATTAGTTTATTTAC
This sequence comes from Bacteroidota bacterium, assembly GCA_043783695.1. Classification (GTDB taxonomy): domain Bacteria; phylum Bacteroidota; class Bacteroidia; order 2-12-FULL-35-15; family 2-12-FULL-35-15; genus 2-12-FULL-35-15. The sequence continues at coordinate 3,787 of JAYVZC010000527.1, read as the reverse complement.
AATCTCCTGTATAATTTCTGGCAGACTCAACACCTAACTCAGTTGCTTTTTTCCAATCGTAGCAGGCACCATCATTATCTCGTAGCATTTCTTTAGCAATTCCTCTGTTTAAATAAGCATATCCATAAGATGCATTTAGTTGAATTGCTTTTGAGCAATCATCAATACTTCCTTTGTAATCTTTCAATTTATATTTTGCATAAGCACGATTATTGAAAGCATATGCATAATCTGCTTTTATTTGAATAGCTTTTGAGAAATCATCAATAGCACCTTGAAAATCGCCATTGTCTAATTTTGCACTTCCGCGATTGTTGTAAGCAACATAATAATCTTTTTTCTGATTAATAGCTTCTGTATAATCACTGATAGCACCTTTGAAATCGCCTTGTTTGCGTTTTGCACTTGCTAAATTATTATAAGTAAAAGCCATTTCGGAGTTAGCAACCAATGCTTTGTTATAATCAGATATTGCTCCTTTGATATCTTCCAACTGTCGTTTAGCACTTCCTCTATCATTGTATGCATAAGCATAATCCGGTTTGATAGTAATCGCTTTTGTGAAATCGTCAATTGCTCCTTTATAATCGTTAGTTTCAAATTTTATTCCTCCTCGATAATAATATGCTTGAGCATAATCTGCTTTTATTTCAACTGTTTTTGTGTAATCGGCCATTGCTCCATCTTTATTTCCTAATGCGTATTTCGATTGACCGCGACTGAAATAACTATCTGCCGTTTGATTGATTGTAAGTGCTTTATCGAAATCGGTAATAGCAGCATTATAATCCTTCATTTCAAATTTTGTAGTTCCACGATTATAATATGCTCTTTCGAAATCCGGTTTTAAAGCAATTGCTTGATTGAAATCGTTTAATGCAGCGCTAAAATTTTTGTTAGCAAAATTGGAGATTCCACTGTTGTAGAATTTTTCAGCATCTTGTGAGCCATCATCCAATACTTTGGCTTTTACAATGCTATCGTTTTGAGCTGTGGCTATGTTCTGCATTGCAAAAATGCAAAACAATAAAAGCAGTGATTTCTTAATTTTCATAGTTTTATCAATTTTAGAATAGGCTAAATATAGCAAGTTTTTTTTAATAAAAAAAAGGCTACTAATTTTTCAGAAAGTGGACAGAAAAAGTATTTTTTTTAAACCAAACAAAATGGTTAAGTTTGTCATTACTTTTTTGATTAATTATGCCCCAAAATAGGAAGAAGAAGTCACCTCTTATAACAATATTTTTAACTGTATTCCTTGATATGCTTGGGGTTGGTATTGTAATTCCTGTAATTGCACCACTAATGCTCGACCCTAATCATCACATGTTGGTTGGAGATGTTAGTATTCATTCCAGAACCATTTTATTAGGATTTTTAATTGCTATATATCCTTTGGCTCAATTTTTTGGAGCTCCAATGTTAGGTGCACTTTCCGATAGATTTGGTAGAAAAAAATTGCTGTTCGTTTCTTTAGTAGGTACTCTAATTGGATATCTTTTGTTCGCAACAGCTATTTTAGAGCAAAATATTTATTTGTTGTTTTTTAGCCGTTTTTTAGATGGTTTTACGGGCGGTAATATTTCCATTGCCTTGTCAGCTATCTCCGATTCGAGCGATGAAAAATCAAGAGCGAAAAACTTTGGAATGGTTGGAGCAGCATTCGGGTTGGGCTTTATTTTAGGTCCTTATATTGGAGGAAAATTAGCCGATCCTTCTATTCTATCTTGGTTTAATGCAGCTACCCCATTTTGGTTTGCTGCTATATTAACAGGAATCAATTTGCTTTTTGTATTGACCATATTCCCTGAAACATTGCTAGCAAGAAGAAATACAGCAATTAGTGCTTTTACAGGATTTCAAAATATTGGCAAAGCATTTAAATTAAAACATTTAAGAACCATCTTTTTAGTGGTTTTTTTATTGACTTTAGGATTTAATTTTTTTACTCAATTTTTCCAAGTGTTTTTAATCAATAAATTTAATTTTAGTATTTCTAACATAGCCGATATGTTCGCATATATAGGTATTTGGATAGTGATTGCGCAAGGAGGATTACAACGACCTCTTTCTAAAAAATATTCGCCTTTAAGTATTCTTCAAATATCTGCAATAGCTTTGGGCATTGCCTTGCCAATGTTGTTGTTGCCTTCGGAATCAAAATATATTTTCTTTGTTCTTCCTTTTATCGCCATCTTTCAAGGACTTACTCAGCCCAACATCACTTCCTTGGTATCTAGTCAGGCTGGGAAAGATGAACAAGGACAAATATTGGGCATTAATCAATCTATACAATCATTAGGAATGGCTATTCCTCCAATTATTGCTAGTTATATTAATTTAGTAAACATCAACTTGCCAATTGCTACAGCCTCTTTTTGTGTTATAGTTGGTTGGCTTATTTTAATATTATTTTTTAGAAGTAAAAAAACTCAAAAAGCATTTTAATAATTATAACCATGAAAAAACTAATTTATTTTTCTATTTTTTTGTCTGCCATCTTATTGATAGCTTGTGGTAACGAACAATCTGCGGAAGCTAAAAAATATAGTACGGAAGAAATTGCTATAGAAAGCAAAAAAGCAAACGATTTTTTTGATAGAGTATTTGACGCAAAAGTGGATAGAGACCCTATGCAACAATCGATGTATGCAATTAAAAAAGATTATGACAAATGGCAAGACATAAGTGAAGCAGATGTTAAAAAAGAATTAGAAATTACCAAAGCAAATTTAGATTCGCTTCATGCAAATTTTAAAATGGAAGCTTTGGATGAGCAAACAAAAATCAGTTATCGTTTATTTGAAAAAATGTGTTTGGATGCAATTGAAAATTTCAAATGGCATTTGTATGATTATCCTGTAACTCAAATGGGTGGCTTGCAATCCGAAATTCCAACTTTTTTAATCAATATACATTTAGTAGATAATAAAAATGATGCAGAAGCTTATGTTTCTCGTTTAGTTGGAATGAATCATTTGTTTGATCAGTTGATTGAGAATTTAAAATTGCGTGAAGCAAAAAATATTATTCCACCCAAATTTGTTTTTCCTTATGTATTAAATGATTGTAAAAATATTATTAGCGGACAACCATTTGATAAATCGAAAACACCAAACCCACTGCTAGATGATTTTACAAAAAAGGTAAATGTTTTGAAAGATATTTCGGAGGATGAAAAAAAATCACTTATTGCAAAAGCCTCTGAAGCTTTGTTGTCATCGGTAAAACCCGCTTACGAAAAACTAATGGCTTATTGGACAGAGCTGGAGAAAAAAGCAACTACAGATGATGGAATCTGGAAAGTTCCTGATGGCGATGCATATTATGATGCAGCACTGAAACAAACTACTACAACCAATTTAACAGCTGATGAAATTCATGAAATAGGATTAAAAGAAGTTGCTCGTATTCATGGTGAGATGCGAGTTATTATGAAAAAAGTAAATTTCAAAAGTGATAATTTACAAGAGTTTTTTGATTTTATGCGAGTGGATAAGCAATTTTATTATGCGAACGATGCAGCAGGAAAAGAAGCATACAGAGTAAGAGCAGTAAAAATTATTGACGATATGAAAAAGGAGTTGGATAAATTATTTCTTACAAAACCAAAAGCAGATATTGTTGTAAAACCGGTAGAAGCATTTCGTGAAAAATCGGCAGGAGGAGCATTTTATGAAGATCCTGCTGTGGATGGTTCTCGCCCAGGAAGATATTACATCAATCTTTACAACATGGCCGATCAAGCCATTTACCAAATGGAAGCATTGGCTTATCATGAAGGAAT
>JAYVZC010000526.1:0-2440 GCA_043783695.1 Bacteroidota bacterium | reverse complement strand
CAAAACAAGCACTGACGCAATTTAGAACCCTGTGCATCACCGGTCCTCGACAAAGTGGCAAAACGACACTGAGTAAAGTCTTATTTGAGGACAAACCTTATGTGAATTTTGAAAATCCTACTGTGCAGTTTGAAGCGGAACAAAACCCTGAGGTCTTCTTAAAGCAATATCTGAACGGAGCCGTTTTTGATGAAGTACAACGAGTGCCACATATTTTTAGATATTTGCAGGAAATATTAGACAATAATCCCAAACGTGGGCAATTTATTCTGACTGGTTCCAATAATTTTTTATTGCAAGAGCAAGTGTCGCAATCTTTGGCTGGTAGGGCAGGGTATTTGTCGCTGCTGCCACTAAGTTATGCCGAATTGGTTGATGCAAAATTGGCGGACCACGACTTAAACAAACTCATACTTACAGGCGGCTACCCTGAAATATGGAACGAAAAACTAATGCCAAATACTTGGATGAATAGCTACGTGCAAACCTACGTACAGCGTGATGTGCGGCTATTACGCAACATTACCAACTTGGCGACTTTCACTCGTTTTATTTATTTATGTGCCAATTATGCAGGACAAATACTAAACCGTGACGAATTGGCAAAGAAAACAGGCGTGGACACCAAGACGATTTTGGCGTGGTTGGGATTGTTAGAAAACTCTTATATCATATTTCAATTGCAGCCGTGGTATAATAATTTGAACAAAAGGATTGTAAAAAGCCCCAAACTCTATTTTTATGATACAGGATTGTTATGCTTTTTGTTGGGTATCAAAACCGAAGAGATTTTACAAAAAAACACAGCCTACGGAGCAATTTTTGAAAATTGGATGATTTCTGAAATACGAAAAAACAACTTTAATAATGCCCAAAACGAAGGAATGTATTATTTTAGAGACAGTGCAGGAAATGAAATAGATTTGATTTTGGAAAGAGAAGGCGAGCCAATTGCCATTGAAATAAAATCAAGTAAAAAAGTAGAAGATAGTATGCTCAGAGGCTTGAAATATTGGCAAAAACTCAAACCTTACAGCCAAACGATATTGCTACACGCTGGCAAAAAAAACGAAATTTTGAATGAAAAAATGAGTGTATTGCCTTATACAGAAGTTATTAACCTTTGAAAACCCATGAAAAAACTAACACTTACCCTCTTTCTCGCTCTTATTTGTAGTATTGGTTTTGCTCAAAAATCAGAATCATTTAAAATTGATTCTTTACAAAAGCAACTTCGAAGTGCCACTAATGACACTTTAAAAGCAAATTTAATATTTGAAATAATTAATCATTTTAGCATAAATAATTTAAATGACTTAAATAATGGTCAATTTGCCAAAGTGTACGAAGCGTATAGAAATGCATTTGATGTTTATGAAAACCCTGAATACCAGGCCCTATTTAATAGACTTGGAAAGAATAACAAGTACTACGAAAGCTTTTGGTCGTTTTTAACCAACCATACTTTTAATTATGGTATACTGATGGGTGTAACAGCAAACAAAGAAGAGCAATTGCTATATTTTAAAAAAGCGTATCAACTTGCAAAAGAAAGAAACGATTCTTTTAATCTTGCTATCACACAAATTAATATTGCATTTACTTTCCAACAAAAAAACAAACTTGACTCGGCCCAATTTTATGTAGATAGAATTTTTGCAAATCCATTGCCACAATGGAATTTTTATTTTTATCTTTTTTACTTAGCCGGCGATATAAGATTAGAAGCAGGTAGTCATGAACTTGCAAAACGTTTATTCTTAAAAGGAATTGAGAATACGTTAAAAAATAATATTTATACAGAAACGGGTTTGGCTATTAATTATCTCGGATTATCCAAAGCTTATCAACACATAAATAAAAGAGATTCAAGCTATTATTATGGCATTAAATCAATAGATTTATTAAAAGTAATCAAAGAAGTACAAATTGTAAAAGTAGATTTAGCGTCTGCTTATGATAATATGTTCGAACACTTTCAGCGGTTTGCACAACCAGATAGTTCTTTTAAATACTTAAAACTTGCTTATACAGAAAGAGCCGTTTTCACTAAAAAAACAATTTCAAACCTTGCTGCATTTCAACAAGTTTTGCTAAAGAAACAACTAACGCTAAAAGATTTACAACGTGAAAAAATAGAAACGCAAGGTCGAATGCGAATGTATATTTTACTAACTGCATTACTGGTTTTTGTTGGGTTAGGAGCAGTGCTGTCATACAATTATCTTCAAAAGAAAAAAGCCAATGTAATTTTAGCATCGCAGAAGGAAGAAATCCAAAGCACTTTATCTCAACTCAAATCCACCCAAGCCCAACTCATCCAATCCGAAAAACTTGCCAGCCTCGGTGAACTCACCGCAGGCATCGCCCACGAGATTCAAAACCCTTTGAATTTTGTCAATAACTTCTCGGAAGTTTCATCCGAACTGGTAGATGAAAT
>JAYVZC010000525.1:0-5853 GCA_043783695.1 Bacteroidota bacterium | reverse complement strand
CTTTAAACATTTCCAAAATAAAACCACGATGAGAAGCATAAGAATCATCCGAAACATTCATATACTTATCAAATTCAGGAGATACTTTTATTCCATTGAATACTTTTTTTAGCAATTCAAATTCATTGTTCCAACTAATTTTACGATTATTTATTTCACGTTTAACATGAATATTGTTCTCAAGTTGATTAATAAACTTGTTTTCAATAAACTTTAAATTTGGATTCAAATCATGTTCGGAAGGAAGTCGTTTTGTCTTTGCGTCTTCCATTAATACAGTAGCAACATGTTTCAACTCAATCAAAAAAGCCAACTGATAAATAAACAGATCATAGATTTTTTCTATTCCGGTAAATAAATCTTTTTCACTCTTCGCTAAATCTTTCGTATCGGATTGAAAAAATCCATACAAAGCTTGCATCACCTTAATTCTTAAATACCTTCTGTTCAACATTACCGATAACGAATAAATACGAATTTTACTAACCTATGTTTTCTAATTACTCTTAGTCAAGGAACTGAACTTGTCTACTTTTTCTTTTTGTCTACTGTCGGCTGCACAAATGTCTACTATTTAAAATTTAACTTTAATCTTACCAATATCTTCCAATCTTTTTTCAGCCAAACGATTTGCTGCCATATAAGTTGGGATATTTTGTTCTTTTGAAACTTTGAAAATATTTAATGTTGTATCGTAAATTTTTTCGGCATGAGCCATAGCTCGTTCACGATTGTAACCTTGCAATTCATAATACACATTGATAATTCCACCTGCATTCACTACAAAATCGGGAGCATACAAAATATTTTTTTCGATAACCATTTTACCATGTACATTTTCATCGGCTAACTGATTGTTTGCTGCTCCGCAAATAATCGCACATTTCAAACGATTTAAAGTATCAGTATTAATTGTTGCACCTAAAGCACATGGAGCATAAATATCCATGTCCATATCGTAAATTTTATTTCCATCAGTAATTACTGTAGCTCCTGTTTCTTTGGAAATAATTTTCAAACGCTCTTCGTTGATATCGAAAATAGAAACCTTTGCGCCTTCTTTTACTAAATGCTTTACAAGGTTTTCACCCACATGACCAATTCCTTGAACTACAACTTTTTTTCCTGCAAGACTATCATCTCCCCATTTTTCTTTTGCAGAAGCTTTCATTGAAAGATAAACACCGTAAGCAGTAACAGGAGAAGGATCTCCACTTCCGCCCATATTTACAGGCAATCCGCTCACAAAATTGGTTTCCATTTTAATGTATTCCATATCCTTTGTGTTCACACCAACATCTTCTGCAGTAATATATTTTCCTGATAAGCTATTTACAAATTTCCCAAATCTGCGCATCAATGCTTCATTCTTTTGTGTTTTAGAATCGCCAATAATTACTGCTTTTCCGCCACCCAAATTCAATCCGGCAACTGAAGACTTATAAGTCATTCCTCTTGAAAGTCGCAATACATCGGTCAATGCTTCCATTTCGTTATTATACATCCACATACGCGTTCCACCTAAACTCGGACCAAGAATGGTATTGTGAATGGCTATGATTGCTTTTAATCCTGTGTCGTTATCGTTACAAAACACCACTTGTTCGTGATTGTTCAAGCCCATTTGAGCTATCACCGGATTTTCTGCCAAAGGTGATTTTTTTATATCTTGAACTTCCATCATACTTTTTTGTTTATGAAATTGTAGAATTTCTCGTTATATTTTTGAGTACTTTTGAAACGCTAAAAATACCGCCTGTTTTTATTTCGAACGCAAAATTATAGTTATTTTTCGAGTGGGCAAATATAAACAGACGGAAGCCAATTTTTAACAGTCAAAACTCATTTTAAAGTTTTTTATCAGCCATTTGGAATCTTTAAAACATATCAACAAATACCTTTACAAGTATCGATTGCGTTTACTTTTAGGGGTTTTGTTTGTCGGCATCTCCAACTATTTTGCTGTAAATGCTGTTCCATATATACGATTAACCATCGATTATCTTAAAACAGCAAAATCTCAACACATTTCTTCAGAAGAAAGCTACCATCAGTTATTAACTTATGGCTTATACATGCTTGGATATGCTTTATTGAGTGGATTTTTTCTCTTTTTGATGCGTCAAACCATTATTGTTATGTCGCGCTTAATCGAATACGATTTGAAAAACGAAATTTACGAGCATTATCAAAAACTCGATACGGCTTTTTACAAAAGAAATAATACAGGTGACATGATGAATCGCATCAGCGAAGATGTTGGAAGAGTAAGAATGTATATCGGCCCGGCTATTATGTATATTTTAAATACTTCATTTTTATTTGTTTTTACCATCACACAAATGGTGAATGTAGATGTAAAGCTTACTCTTTTTGTACTGATTCCATTGCCATTACTAGCTATTTCAATTTATTATGTGAGCAATACTATCAATAAAAAAAGCACAAGCGTACAAGAGCAATTGTCAACTATTACAACTCAAACACAAGAAGCATTTTCCGGGATACGAGTATTGAAAGCCTATGGACGGGAGAAAAACTCCATCAACGATTTTGAAACTCAAAGTAATTTATATAAAAATTTAACGATGGGTTTGATAAAAGTTGAATCCCTGTTTCAACCATTTATGATACTATTAATTGGATTGAGCACCTTATTCACCATCTATATTGGCGGGATGCAAGCCATTGCTCATAAAATAACTTATGGAAATATTGCCGAATTTATTGTTTATGTGAACCGTTTAACTTGGCCAATTGCATCATTAGGATGGGTAACTTCTTTGATACAACGTGCAGCAGCTTCTCAAACCCGCATCAACGAATTTTTACATACTACCCCTGAAATCACCAACCCAACAACTTCAACAGAAATCATCAAAGGCGACATCCAATTTAAAAATGTAAGTTTTACTTATCCTGATTCTGGAATAACAGCATTAAACAATGTATCTTTTGAAGTGCCAATGGGAACATCCTTGGCAATTGTTGGGCGAACAGGTTCGGGGAAATCCACCATTGCCAATCTCATTTGCAGATTGTATGATGTAAGTTCAGGGGAAGTATTGATAGATCATAAAAATATAAAAAATAGTTCGCTTTCTTCTTTGAGAAATCAAATTGGCTATGCACCACAAGAAGTAATTTTATTTTCAGATACAGTCACACATAACATTGCTTTTAGTATTGACGAGGAGCAACAAAAAGGAGCAGCCATCATTCAAGCAGCTAAAGATGCCGCTATTTATTCCAACATCCTTGAGTTTAAAAATCAGTTTGAAACCATTGTTGGAGAAAGAGGAATTACCTTGTCGGGCGGACAAAAGCAAAGGATTTCAATTGCCCGGGCCATCATTAAAAAACCACAAATCATGATTTTTGATGATTGTCTTTCCGCTGTTGATACAGAAACGGAGGAAGAGATCTTAAAGAACCTTAAAAGGGTAATGATCAACAAAACCAGCCTTATTATTAGTCACCGCATCTCCACAGTAAAAAATGCGGATAAGATAATTGTGTTGGATAAAGGTGAAATTATTGAACGAGGAACACACCTGCAACTCCTTGAAAAGCAAGGTTCTTACTTCGAATTACATAAGATGCAGTTATTGGAAGAGGAAAAAATAATCGAACTACTTCCGTAAATCTTTATAACTGCCCATTCCTCCCAATTTAATAAGCTATCAAAAGTTATTAACAAGCCTTGTTTTAGCAATTTTTTTTGTAAACATTTGTCAGAATGTAATTTATTATACACGAGAAAACAACACATTTCAATAATGGAAGAAGGATTTGAAAAAAATGGAATGGACAGAGAAGAAATTTTCTCGAAATCTGTTAGAGCAGGTAAAAGAACATATTTTTTTGATGTAAAAAGCACAAAAGGAAATGATTACTATTTAACAATTACAGAAAGCAAAAAACGCTTTGGTGATGACGGTAAATTCTTTTATGAAAAACACAAATTGTTTTTGTACAAAGAAGATTTTGAAAAATTTACTGAAGGCTTAAATGAAGCAGTAGCACACATCAAATCTATTTCTCCGGAAATTGAACCTCGTCCGGAATATGTTCCGAATGAAAATCACAAAAACGAAACTCCGAAAACAGATTCGAGTTTTTCAGATGTTAGCTTCGAGGATTTAGATAAATAACTATTGAATGTCATCTAGAGTAAATTCGACTACGCTTACCATAAACTGAGTCGAAGAGTATTAAAATCCCTGTTCTGTTTATATACGGACAGGGATTTTGTTTTTACAACAATTTGCTTCCACAACACAAAAACTCATCTTAATTTATACTCAATAAATATTATTAAACATTTTATAACAGAATGTTATTTTGATATACATTTGTTATACGAAAACACCACACCCATAAACTAACCAAAAAAATTTCCTAAAAAATGTCAAAACGACTATTAGTGCTCATCGCAGGGCTTGTTGCTGCTGCTTTGATTGGCTTAACTTTATTTGGTAAAATACATTCTTCTTCAAATGAAACAACTGCCAATCCTGCATTTGGTGCATACATCAATGCTTACACCTCAGGAATAATTTCAAATGAATCCACTATTCGGATTTTACTTACTAATGAAATTCAAAGTCCAATTGAAGTTGGAAAACCAGTTGACAAATCGCTTTTTGACTTTTCACCTAATATAAAAGGAACAACTGTTTGGTTAGACAGCAGAACCATTGAATTCCGCCCTGCGGAACCATTACCGCCTAACACGCATTATAAAGCTGAATTTTATTTATCAAATATTTTAGAAGTTCCATCTGAATTTGAAACATTCGATTTCGAATTTCAAACGATGCAACAATCTTATGAAGTGTTTGTAGACAGAATGACTACTACCGATAAGAAAACCTTACGCACACAGCGTTTGGAAGGAACACTCTCAACAGCTGATGTTGCAAATCCTCAAGCCATTGAAAAAGTATTGACTGTTAAACAAGATGGTAAATCTCTTGCTATCACCTGGATTCATGAGGGAAGCAGAACTATTTCACGTTTCACAGTGGATGGAATTGCTCGTACTGAAAAAGCCGGAAAGGTTGAATTGTCTTGGGAAGGAACTTCTTTGGGTGTGGATATGAAAGGAACAAAAACACTTGACATTCCTGCACTTGGTGATTTTAAAGTTGTTGATTCAAAAGTTATTCAAAGCCCTGAACAATACGCTGTACTGCAGTTCTCCGATCCTATTTTAGAAAATCAAACGCTTGATGGATTGGTTACTTTATCAGGTGGTGGTGCTTTAAAATATATTATTGAAGACAATGAAATTCGCATATACCCACAAACTCGTCAGTCTGGTGCACGCACTCTTACTGCTGAATTAGGTGTTAAGAATGTTTTGGGAATGCCTTTGAAAGAACGTTATGTAATGGAATTAATGTTCGAAGAAATAAAACCGGATGTTGAATTAATTGGCAAAGGAATTATTCTTCCAAACTCCAATGGCTTAATCTTTCCTTTCAGAGCAGTGAGTTTGAAAGCTGTTGATGTTAAAATCTTAAAAATTTACGAAAAAAATATTCCTCAATTCCTTCAGGTAAACAACATGGATGGAAATCGTGAATTGAGACGTGTTGGAAAAGTTATCTTGAAAAAAACTATTCAACTTACACAAAAAAGTGCAATGGATTTAGGAAAATGGAACAACTATTCATTTGACTTAGCACAATTAATAAAAGCAGAACCGGGTGCTATCTATAAAATAATTATTTCTTTCAAAAAAGAATACTCTACATATAAATGTGATAGTGTTGGTGGAACAGATAGTCAGACGATGATGAATGAAGACATGCAGCAAACTTCAGAAGATGCAATGTCAGATGATGA
>JAYVZC010000524.1:0-30362 GCA_043783695.1 Bacteroidota bacterium | reverse complement strand
GCTAATTCCTGTCTCACTTAATTGTGAGAACAGATAAGTCAGAGTAATTTTTTTGAAAATAAAAAACAAAATTATATAACTCCTCTGACTGTAAAAGTGAGAGGAGTTTTTTTTATTCCCTTTCCTTTTGCAAGGAGAGGATTAGAGTGAGATTATAGGAACACATTAAATCGCTTTTCAAATAATCTTATATGTCTACAGAAGGACATAAGAATTTTAATTTTATGATGAGCGTTTTGAAAAAAAATATTTACTCGCTTTGCTGAAAAGGGACAAGTTACAATTGAGTATGATATAAAGTTATACTACGGAGAACTACACTAAACTGCTTTATAGAACAACCGCAATATGAATACGATAAAGATAAGTGAAGGCAACCCTCTCTCCCCAATGGAGAGAACTAGAGAGGGGTCTGATATAAAAAAAGAATTAGAAAAACGCATTTTGGTAATTGATGGTGCAATGGGTACCATGATTCAACAATATAAGCTGGAAGAAAAAGATTTCAGAAGCAAACGCTTTGCAGATTGGCATAAAGACTTGAAAGGGAATAACGATTTATTGTCGATAACTCAACCGCAAATTATTAAAGCCATTCATAAAGAATATCTAAAAGCAGGAGCTGATATTATTGAAACAAATACTTTTAGTGCAACTACAATTGCAATGGCGGATTATGACATGCAAGAGCTTGCTTATGAATTAAATTACGAGTCAGCAAAAATTGCAAAAGAAGCCGTTGCAGAATATTTAGCAGAAATCAACTCCCTCCCCTTTGGGGAGGGCAGGGGTGGGGTATTTGTGGCAGGAGCTTTTGGCCCGACCAACAGAACGCTTTCACTTTCTCCAAACGTAAACGATCCAGGATTTCGTGCTACTACTTTTGATGAGTTAGTTGTTGCTTATTCAGAACAAGCTCGTGGATTGATTGAAGGCGGTGCAGATTTGTTATTGGTTGAAACCATTTTTGATACTTTGAATGCAAAAGCAGCTTTGTTTGCTATTCAAAATGTTTGCAAAGAAAAAAATATTATGATGCCAGTAATGGTGTCGGGAACAATTACCGATGCAAGTGGTAGAACATTATCTGGACAAACTACGGAAGCATTTTTAAATTCTATTTCACATGTCGATTTATTAAGCGTTGGTTTAAATTGTGCTTTGGGTGCAAAAGATATGCGTCCTTATTTAGAAGAGCTTTCAAACAAAGCTCCTTTTTATGTAAGTGCATATCCCAATGCAGGATTGCCCAATCAGTTTGGTGAATACGATCAGGATGCTCATGAAATGGGACATCAGATCGAAGATTTTTTACGTGCCGGATTTTTAAATATTGTTGGTGGATGTTGTGGAACAACTCCTGAACATATCAAACGGATTGCTGAATTGGCAAAAGAGTCAAAGCCTCGTAAAATACCTGCAGCCGATACATTAATGCACTTGAGCGGATTGGAACCATTAACACTTCGTCCCGAAAGTAATTTTATGAATGTGGGTGAACGGACAAACGTTACAGGTTCCAAAAAATTCTTGCGTTTGATCAACGAAGGAAATTACGAAGAGGCATTGTCTATTGCGAAAGATCAAGTAGATGGTGGAGCTCAGGTAATTGACGTGAACATGGATGAAGGAATGTTGGACAGTGAAGCAGCAATGACCAAGTTCTTAAATCTCATTGCATCTGAACCGGATATCAGTAAAGTGCCGATAATGATCGACTCTTCTAAATGGAGTGTGATTGAAGCAGGCTTAAAATGTGTTCAAGGAAAAGCAATTGTAAATTCCATCTCTTTAAAAGAAGGAGAAGAAAAATTTATTGAACAAGCCAATAAAATAAAACAATACGGTGCCGCTGTAATTGTTATGGCTTTTGATGAACAAGGACAAGCAGATACATTGCAACGCAGAATTGATATTTGCAAACGAGCTTATGATGTGCTTGTAGATAAAGTTCATTTTCCTCCGCAAGATATTATTTTCGATCCGAATATTTTTCCCGTTGCAACCGGAATGGAAGAACATCGGTTAAATGCACTCGATTTTTTCAACGCAACAAAATGGATCAAGGAAAATCTTCCGTTTGCAAAAGTGAGCGGAGGAGTTAGTAATGTTTCATTTTCTTTCAGAGGGAATGATCATGTGCGTGAAGCAATTCACGGTGCATTTTTATATCATGCTGTAAAAGCAGGAATGGATATGGGAATTGTAAATCCTGCACAATTGCAAGTGTATGATGATATTGATAAAACATTATTGGAATTGGTAGAAGATGTTTTATTGAACAGAAGAGATGATGCTACAGAAAGATTAGTTGACCATGCTGAATCATTGAAAGGAATTACAAAAGAAAAAGCGGAGAAAAATGAAGAATGGAGAAAAGGAACAGTGGAGGAACGTTTGAGTCATGCTCTTGTAAAAGGACTTGTAGAATATATTGATGTAGATACAGAAGAGGCAAGATTAAAATTAGGCCGGCCCTTGCATGTTATTGAAGGACCATTGATGGATGGAATGAATGTGGTGGGTGATTTGTTTGGAAGCGGAAAAATGTTTTTACCTCAAGTGGTGAAGAGTGCACGTGTTATGAAAAAAGCAGTTGCATATTTAGAGCCCTATCTTCAAGCCGAAAAAGAAAAAAGCCTATCCCTAGCCCTTTCCGAAGGAAAGGGAGCTGCTCATCGTCATGATTATGAAACAGCGGATCCAATTTTATATCCACTTTTGAAGGAGTTTGCTGAAAAACATAGAAGCAATCCCACTGAAGCAGAGAATGCCTTATGGAGTTTAGTTAAAGGAAAAAAATTAGGGGAGCATAAATTTAGAAGACAACATATAATAGGAAAATATATTGCTGACCTAGTTTGTTTATCAAAAAAACTAATAATTGAAATTGATGGCTTAATTCATCAATTACCAGAAAATATAGAAAATGATGCTCAAAGAACTAGCTGGTTGGAAGAAAAAGGATACAAAGTAATTCGATTTACTAATGAAGAAGTTCTCGTTGACACAGACAATGTATTAGCTAAAATCAAATCATTCTTAGACTCGAAATCCAGCTCCTCCCCTTTGGGGAGGTCGGGTGGGGCTAGGGGGCGCGGAAAAATATTAATGGCAACGGTAAAAGGTGATGTTCACGATATTGGAAAAAATATTGTCGGAGTGGTATTGGCTTGTAACAATTATGAAATCATTGATTTAGGTGTAATGGTTTCTGCTGATAAAATTTTAGAGGAAGCAAAAAAACATGATGTCGATATAATTGGTTTGAGCGGATTGATTACACCATCGTTGGATGAAATGGTTCATGTTGCCAAAGAAATGGAACGTTTAGGATTTAAAACTCCTTTATTAATTGGTGGCGCAACAACTTCTAAAGTGCATACGGCTGTAAAAATTGCTCAAAATTATTCTGGTCCTGTTGTACATGTGAACGATGCTAGTAAATCAGTTCCAGTTGCTAGTAGTTTAATTTCGGATGAATTGCGTGATGCTTTTATGGTTGAAATCACTAAGGATTATGACCGTGTTCGCGAACAAAATAAAAATGCTCAATCACAAAATAAATTTATTTCAATAGCAGAAGCACGCGAAAATAAATTTCCAATTGATTGGAATAAAACAGAAATTGTAAAACCATCTTTCATTGGAAATAAAGTCATCAATGATTATCCTTTATCGGAAATAGCTGAATACATTGACTGGACACCTTTCTTCATCTCTTGGGAAATGAAAGGTTCTTATCCAAAAATATTAAAAGACCCAACTCGTGGAGAAGAAGCACGTAAATTATTTGACGATGCTCAAGCCATGTTAAAAAAGATTATTGATGAAAAATGGCTGAAGGCAAATGCTGTGATTGGAATTTATCCTGCTAATCAAATCAATTCAGATGATATAGAAGTTTATACTGATGAAAGTAGAAAAGAAATAAAAACAACTTTTCATTCATTGCGCCAGCAAACAAAAAAACCAGCCGGACAATATAATGTTGCTTTGTCGGATTTTGTTTTGCCAAAAGACCTCACCCCCAGCCCCTCTCCGAAGGAGAGGGGAGGCGTTCCGAGATATCATACTGCAGATTGGGAAAATTGGAGTCGAAATATTCTTCATGCGAAAAGTATGCGTAAATCACCAACTCCAGCGGAAGAAAAATTATGGCAAGAGTTACGTAATCGTAAATTAGAATCGAAGTTTAGAAGACAACATCCAATAGGACAATTTATAGCGGATTTTATTTGTATTGAAGAGAAACTAATTGTTGAAGTTGATGGAGAGATTCACAATCATCAAAAAGAATATGATGATGGGAGAACGTATATGCTTGAAGATATCGGATACAGAGTAATCCGTTTTTCCAACAAATCTGTTTTAACTTCCATAGATGAAGTAATCAAAAAAATTAAAGAGGAACTCGCACCCCTCTCCTTCGGAGAGGGGCCGGGGGTGAGGTCTGATTACATTGGATCCTTTGCCCTCACAACCGGAATTGGAATTGATGAACACGTTTCCCGTTTCGAAAAAGACCATGACGATTATTCTGCCATCATGTTAAAAGCATTGGCCGATCGTTTGGCGGAAGCTTTTGCTGAGTTGATGCATAAAAAAGTGAGAAAAGAATTCTGGGGATATGCAAAAGAGGAGAATTTGAAAAATGAAGAATTAATAAAGGAAGAATACGCGGGAATTCGTCCAGCTCCAGGTTATCCGGCACAACCCGATCATACCGAGAAACCAACTATCTGGAAATTATTGGATGTAGAAAAAAATACTGGAATGATTTTAACAGAAAGCATGGCTATGTTTCCAACAGCTGCTGTTAGTGGTTTATATTTTGCTCATCCTCAATCGCACTATTTTGGAATTGGCAAAATTAAACAAGATCAAGTAGTAGATTATGCTAAAAGAAAAGGAATGAGTTTGGATAAAGCAGAACGTTGGTTAGGTCCGAATTTGGCTTATTAATAAAAGCAAAAAATCCCCGCCATGCTACGAAACGGGGATTTTTTATTTCAGATGCTTTTTTTGCATGACAGCAATCTGAAATGTTTTTGAAGATCAAAATCTATTTATAAGCTGTTACTTTATTTTCGGCTGTTGCCAAATACATTTGAATTTGTGTGATGTTGTTCAATACAGAATAATTACTGTATCGTTCGATTTTGTTAAATTCAATATCTAAAATAGAATGATCCACGGGAATTTTATTTTCTTCATTTGTAGTTCCTAATGAATTGTATTTTTGTATTGCTATTTTCAGGTCTTTAAGCACTAGAATTCCATTCTCAGATATCCCATTTCCATTGTCGTGAAATCCACCTCCTAAGTTACCTTCCAGCATTTCTATATTTTTGCTTTCAAAATCTTTTGGAATTATTTTTTCACCAATAGCATTTTCTAGGATCATGCTTTTTATCTCCTCTGCTTTTGAATTGATCTCGTTTACCAATTTATTTTGGCCGTTGTCTGGGTTTTTTGAATTGGTCTGAATTTTTTTCAGAAGCTCTTCACTTTGAATGTAGTTGTACATCTTTATCTGCGTAAGCTTTAATGCAGGTCTCATATTTACCATTGTAAATTGTAGGCCGGTTGCGCCTATAAGTATAACTGTGGTAACAATGGTGTTAAGCTTTGTGTCAGGATTTCGGATGCCTGTGAAAAAATAAACAGGAATAAAAATGAACGCTGAAATGCAGATCGCGGCAAACCAAAAGAAGCCATTGGTTGGAGTTGGCCAATGCATGACAGTAAACAGTGTAGCAAGGCACAAGGAAATTCCGATTAGTGAGGCGAGCCCCAGAATTAATTTATCGCGCTTGCTGCTTTCATCTTTTGTTTTTAAAATGAACATTAACGGAATAAAAATTAATGCAAGACTTCCGACTCCGAGGATTAGCATAGGGGCTGAACCGGGCCAGTGCATTAGTTTTGAAAGCGAACCCCATATAATTGTGATAACAGAAAAGAATCCCGTTCTTATCATTGCTTTTTTCATGGCATAATAGTTTTTAAAGGTTAGTAATAGAATGGTTTCTTCTTCAATCTCTTTCAATTCTTTTTTAAAAAGTCTGGGAATTGTTTTTTGATAGAAATTGTCAAAATCGCCATCGTTGTCAAGTTCACATTCAATTACACAACAAATATGATCAAGGAGGTTTAGCTGCAGGTCCTCCATCTCAACACCGCGAATTTTGATATCGTTGAGAATAAAATCAATTTGTTTTTCACTCAATGCATACATTATCTTACTTGTGGTTTTATGTCAAGTAAAAATCTCATGGTATTCATGTAATCTGCAAATTCATTTACTTTTTCAGTTGCATTTAATTTTCCTTTAGGAGTGAGCGTATAATATTTTCTTATACGTTTTCCGATTTTCACTACTTCTGTAGTTACAACTCCGTCTTTTTCCAAAGAATGAAGTGTAGGATAAAGCGCTCCTTCTGTGATTTGAATTTTGTCGCTTGTTAATTCTTTCACTTTTTGAGTGATCTCATATCCGTACATTCTTTCTGTTTCGGATAACAACTTTAAAACTATCGTTTTTAAAGTCCCTTTTATTAGTTCTGATGAATACATAACGCAAATATACATAAGAATATTATGTATCTGTAGATTATGTATTTGTATTTGTTTTA
Source organism: Bacteroidota bacterium (assembly GCA_043783695.1). Lineage (GTDB taxonomy): Bacteria > Bacteroidota > Bacteroidia > 2-12-FULL-35-15 > 2-12-FULL-35-15 > 2-12-FULL-35-15. Next base: position 23,724 of record JAYVZC010000524.1, on the reverse strand, counting down.
AATTGTTGATTATCAAATAATTAAAATTTTAAGGGAAAATGAATCTTATTAAAAACAGATGCTTTTAAGAAATTTTAAAGCTTTAATCTTCCATTATTAGAACATCTATTTTATGATGGATGCAATTATAATTGTTCTATTTTATCTGTGGATATTTGAATTTTTTTGAGATAGTATTGAACCAAATTTAGCCAACTAATGCCTTCAGTTTTTCCTTAAATTTGTAAAATGAAATTAAAACACTTTTACTTTTTATTGGTTATCCTTTTTTCTGTAAGCACATCGTTTGCACAAAAAGGAAAATCAAAAACTAAAGAGAAATCATCTAAGTATGATTATCAAGGAGCGTATTTTCAAGGTTTGGCAAAAATAAAGTCAAATCACAAATGGGGTTTTGTGGATACAACAGGAAATGTGGTAGTTCCTCCTAAATACGATGAAGTTTCAAATTTTGTTGATGGTCTGGCAAAAGTTAGAGTGTCCAGAAAATGGGGATTGGTGGATACAAAAGGAACAGTTATTATTAAGCCAACCTTTGTTGCTATTTATGATTTTGTAAATGGGAAAGCAAAAGTTTTACTTGAAGGAGAAGAATATTATATGGACCGACTAGGAAATCGTGTTCCAATGAATGACCCAAAGCCTGCTCCTGAAAAATAAATTTTTAATTCTATTCATAATTGTTGCTGATGGAACCCAATTTTGAACGATTACAACAATTACGAAAACTTCTAAAAATTGAGAGAGACGAAGATTTCGCACAATACAAACAACATTTTTCCCGCAACAATATTAATCACCGAAAACAAAACGGTGTTACTTGGTATCCAATAGTTATTACAAATACCGAAATTGGATTGGGAGAATATATTTCTGTTGATATTGAACGAACTACCAATCACAATGAGCCACATCAATTTTCGGGTGGAAAAGTAGCCTCTCTTTTCTCTAACAATAATTCTGAATCAGGAAGTTTAAATGGAACAATTAAAGTTTTAGGTCCAAATAAAATTCGCCTTTCTTTAAACATTGATGAACTTCCCGACTGGTGCGATGATGGAAAATTGGGAATAAATTTATTGTTTGATGAAACCAGTTATAAGGAAATGGACATTGCTTTGGAAAAAGTAATGAATGCTTCTAATAGTCGTTTGGCACATTTGCGGGATGTGATGTATGAAATCAAACCTCCTGTCTTTGAAAAGATCGATGAATCGCTTCACATTACCGGATTAAACAAATCACAAAATTCAGCTGTGCAGAAAGTTCTTGCTGCAAAAGATATTGCCATTATTCACGGACCACCAGGAACAGGAAAAACTACAACACTTGTTCAGGTAATCCGACAAACGCTATTTACCGAAAAGCAAGTGTTGGTATGCAGTCCGAGCAACACCGCTGTAGATTTATTGACTGAAAAATTACATCGTGAAGGAATTACGGTTTTGCGACTGGGAAATCCTGCCCGTATTTCGGAGGAAGTCTTGATGAATACTTTGGATGCGAAGGTTGCGGCTCATGAATCTTATAAAGATTTAAAAAGCTATCGTAAAACTGCGGAAGAATATTTTAGAATGGCTGGAAAATACAAACGCACTTTTGGAAAAGAAGAACGTGAACAGCGACAATTATTCTATCAGGAAGCAAGAAAAATTTTACATGATGCAAGAGTATTGGAAGATTATATCATTAATGAACAATTTGATAAAGCACAAGTGATTGCCTGCACACCGGTTGTTTCAGCAGGCAGAATGATGCGCGACAAACATTTTACAACTGTGTTCATTGATGAAGCTGCACAAGCCCTTGAGCCAATGTGTTGGATCCCGATCTCCAGAAGTAATAGAGTAATTTTTGCCGGAGACCATTTTCAATTGCCTCCGACAGTGAAATCAAAAGTTGCTGAAGCACAAGGTTTGAAAGAAACATTGTTTGAACGTTGCGTGAAAATAGAAAATGTCGCAGTGATGCTAAACACACAATATCGAATGCATGAGAACATCATGAATTTTTCCAATAAGAAATTTTATGAAGGAAATTTGAAAGCGGATATTTCTGTGAAAGAAACACTTTTAGATACACAAGATCTTTTATTGAATACGGCTGTCGAATTTATTGATACTGCAGGTTGCGGTTACAGCGAAATTGTAAACCCCGAAAGTTTGAGTATTGCAAATCCGGAGGAAGCGCAATTATTGATAAAACATTTGAAAATGCTTTTGACTCAATATGATCTTTGTAAAGATTCTTCCAAACGTATCAGCATAGGAATTATTTCTCCGTATAAAGAACAAGTTCAATATTTAACTGCAAAAATTGCAGAGGACGAAGAATTAGAAAAATACAAATCACAAATTGCTATAAAAACAGTAGATGGATTTCAAGGACAGGAACGTGACATTATTTACATCAGCATGGTAAGAAGTAACGACCTGAGAGAGATTGGATTTTTGAATGATATTCGAAGAATGAATGTCGCTTTAACAAGAGCAAAGAAAAAGCTGGTGGTAATTGGCGACAGCGCAACGATAGGAAATCACTCTTTTTATAAGGAATTCTTAGATTATACCGAGTCTATCGGAGCTTACAAATCGGCTTGGGAGTTCATCTCATAGCGGGTTTCCTTTGTTTTTTTGGTCAATTACTAAATTAGAGATTTATCCTTCAAATATCGAATTCTATTTTTAAATTTGTGGCTCATCTGATGCATATGAATTTTCTGAGAAATAGATTTATTTTGAGTTCATTTTTGGCCGCACTGTTCGCATTTAATTCAAATGCACAAACTCCGTCTGCAACAAATCAAACTATGACTTTGGAGCAATGCATCGACTATGCATTAAAAAATAATATTCAAATTAAACAATCGGAATTAAATACTGAATTATCACAAGTAACTTTAACTCAAAGTAAAGCCAATCTTTTGCCGTCCTTAAATGCGAATGCTTCCCATTCTTATAATATAGGAAGAACAGTTGACAGGTTTACAAATCAGTTTGCCGATGCACAAGTACTTTCTCAGAATTTTGGATTGAGCACGGATGTTACATTGTTTAGTGGTTTTCAAAACATAAACACCATCCAGCAAAATAAATTTACTTACCTGGCGGGTAAATACGATATCGAAAAGATGAAGAACGATGTCTCATTAAATATTGCTACTGCCTATTTGCAAATATTGTATAGCATTGAAATAGTAGACAATGCTAAAAACCAAATGGGAATAACCGCTGCCCAGGTCGACAGAACAAAAATATTAGTTGATGCAGGGTCTTTAGCAAAAGGAACATTGTTAGACATTCAATCGCAATTGGCATTGGAAGAATTAAATGTAACAAATGGACAAAATCAATTAGACATTTCGTATTTGAATTTAGCCCAATTATTGAATATGCCTTCAGCGGATGGCTTAACAATAGTGAAACCTGAATTGAATATCGGAACAGATGCATTGTTAACTGTAACATCAACTCAAATATATAATTCGGCAGTAAGTAATTTGCCGGAAATTAAAAGTGCTGAGTACAAGGTGAAGAGTGCTGAAAAAAATGTGGATGTTGCCTGGGGAGGATTGAGTCCTCGCTTAACATTTAGCGCATCTTATGGAACAGGTTATTCAGGAGCTAGTCAGCGTTTTTCAACTTTGCCTGCTTTTCAAGGGTACGGTGCTAATGGAGATATTACTTCTGCCGGTGACACTGTTTTGTCTCCATTGTTTTCAAGCGGGACGTATGAAAAAACGCCTTTTGCTAACCAATACAGTGATAACGTAAATAAATCCTTCGGGTTTTATTTGACTGTTCCAATCTTCAATCGTTTTCAAATAAAAACGTCTATTGATAGAGCTCGTATTCAAAAGTTGAATGCTGATTTAACTGTTGAGTCGACTAAGTTGACAATCCAAAAAAATGTGCAACAGGCTTATGCAGATGCAAGCGCAGGACTGAAGAAATACAATGCATCTTTAAAAGCAATTGAGGCAATGCAAGAATCGTTTAAGTATACCGAACAAAAATTTAATGTTGGATTACTGAATACCAATGTTTACAACGATGCTAAAAATAAATTAATCAAAGCACAAAGTGATTTGTTGCAAGCAAAATATGAATATGTATTTAAAACAAAAGTGCTTGACTTTTATCAAGGAAAACCATTGAAATTCTAAACCTCACCCTTTATCCCCTCTCCATTTGGAGAGGGGGGCAAGGCGTTAAAAAAATATTAGAAAGAATCAGATAACTTAGATAAATACAGAAAAATTTTAAATAAAAAATCTGAGTAACCTGCCTGCCGGCAGGTCTGTGATAAAACAGAAGTCATATGAAAAAAATAATTTGGATTATCGTTGCAGGAGTAGTTTTTTTAGTATCAATTATGATGTTAAAAAACTGTTCCGGGAATAAAGAAATAAAAGTAGCAACAGAAGCAGCTGCTAAACGGAACATTGTGGAATCTGTTTCAGCAAATGGGAAAATTCAGCCGGAAGTGGAAGTGAAAATTAGTTCGGATGTATCGGGAGAGATTGTTGAATTGCTTGTAAAAGAAGGCGATCAGGTTAAGAAAGGGGATTTGTTGTGTAAAATAAATCCATTAATTTATGAATCAAATTCCAGTAGAATGGTGGCTACATTAAACGGAGCAAAAGCAAATTTATCAAATTCAAAAGCACGTTTGGAACAAATAAAAGCGGCCTTTGTAAATTCGGAAGCTTCTTTTAATCGTAACAAAAAATTGTTTGATCAGGGCGCTATTTCTCAATCGGATTTTGATGCAGCTAAAGCCACTTATGAAGGAGCAAAAGCAGATGTGAAAGGTGCGGAAGATAATGTGGATGCTTCTGATTACAATGTTAAAAGCACAGAGGCCTCTTTGAAAGAAGCAAATGATAATTTGGCGAAAACAAATATTTATTCTCCGGTAAATGGAACGGTTTCTAAATTAAACAAAGAAAAAGGTGAACGTGTTGTGGGAACTGCTCAAATGGAAGGAACAGAAATTATGCGTTTGGCGAATTTGAATGAAATGGAAGTTAGTGTTGAAGTAAATGAAAATGATATTGTAAGAGTGCACAATGGTGATACTTCTGCAATTGAAGTGGATGCTTATTTAGGAAGAAAATTCAAAGGTATAGTAACAGAGATTGCTAATTCTGCAAATACTTCTGGTGTTACAGCTGAACAAGTAACAAATTTTGTTGTGAAGATTAGAATCCTGCAAGAATCATATATGGATTTGTTAACAGCAAACAATAACATCGCTCCTTTTCGTCCAGGAATGAGTGCAACAGTTGATATTCAAACCAAAAAAGTAAGTAATGTTATTACGGTTCCTATTCAATCGGTTACGACTAGAAGTGATAGTACGGCATTCAAGGAAAAGAACAAACAAAAAGATGGCGCAGAGGACAATGAGGATATTGTTGTGAAAAACGAAAATGATAAAACACAAAACAATGATGCCTTGATAAAAATTGAAGAATGTGTTTTTGTTTACGATATAGCTGAAGGAAAAGTGAAAAGGCTGGCAGTAAAAACCGGAATTCAGGATAATAATTTTATTGAAATTATTTCCGGAGTAAAAGTAGGAGATGAAATTATATCTGCTCCGTATAGTGCTATTGCCAAAGAGTTAAAAGATGGTGATGTGGTAAATAAAGTAGATAAATCGGAATTGTTTACTGTTACCAAAAAATAAATTAACAAATGGCACTTATCTTAAACTTAGAAACAGCAACTACTGTTTGCAGTGTTTCTCTTGCGAAAGATGGAAAATTAATTGCACTCAAAGAACAGAACGGTAATTATTCTCATGCCGAAAATCTAACCCTATTTATTGAAAATGTTTGCAAGCAAGGAAATGTTAAACTTTCCGATATTGAGGCAATAGCCGTTAGTAAAGGTCCAGGCTCCTATACAGGATTAAGAATTGGAGTTAGTACAGCAAAAGGATTGTGTTATTCTTTGGATAAACCTTTGGTTGCTGTGGACACTCTAAAATACCTTTCCTTAGCAACATCTTCTCGTTACATCACCCTGAGTGCGACCGAAGGTCGGTCATCCCGAGCTGTCACCCTGAGCGGAGTCGAAGGGCGAGTGGACGCTGGACAACCAACATTTTTTTGTCCAATGTTAGATGCTCGCAGAATGGAAGTGTATTGTGCCATTTATGATTCAGTGGGAAAAGAAATAAAACCAACTGCTGCAGAAATTATTGATGAACATTCTTTTTCAGATATTTTTAAAACGAATAAAATTGTTTTTTTCGGAGATGGAGCTGCTAAATGCAAAGAAACATTTTCTCAAAATTCAAATACTATTTTTATAGACGATGTTGTTCCTTCTGCGAAAGAGATGATTGGACTATCCGAGCAAGCATACAATGCTAAGCAATTTGAAAATGTTGCTTATTTTGAACCGTTTTACTTGAAGGATTTTGTTGCTGGGAAGAAGAAAGGCGAAGTTTAATAAAAACTATATCCAAATTTCACAATTCCAATAGAAGTATTTTTGTGATCGCGAATAACCTTTGATTTTATCAGATTATTTGTTTCGTCATACAAAGAACTTATTTCAAATAATAAAACATCATTTTTAAACTTTTTCTCCTCCAACAAAACCCCGTTTGGATTGTATTGATAAGCGGTGTATTCTTTTACTTCTCCGCTTTCATTGCTGGTATATGTTCGTTCAAGGAGCCTGCCATTTGAATCGTATTGATAAACATTTTCTTGTCGCATCCAGCTTACAATAAATTCATAGCTCTCCGATAGTTTATTTTCTTTTACATCGTAATTGATGATTGCTTTTTTATATTCTCGCCCTTCATCATTCAGGCATTTTTTTTTAATTTGAGTAGGAGTGAGAACTATATATTCGAATGATTCAGTTGACAAAAGACTTTGAACGCCTAACTTAAATTCGTTTTTATTTTCACTTTCATTCGTTTCCTTGAAATGCATTTCTTTTTTTATTTGTCCTTGCTCATTGTATTCATAATAATACGCATCGTAATAATCTCCGGTTCTAACCCGTTTGGAAACAACTCTGTTTTTGTTGTCGTAAAAAATATATGCAAAAATGGTATCATTAAAATATTTGGTAACAGTTTTTGTAGTGGCTTGACGAATAATTCGCCCTTTCTTTTTTATGGCAGGAACATCCACTTCTTCTCTTTCTGCCGAATGAAATATCGTATAATAATAACGGGTAACTCTGCCGAGGCTATCAAATTGATAACCCTCACTTGCACCTTTGTCAATAATCATTTGTCCATCAGGTTTATCGACAATGACAACATCAATTTTTTTTATTTTATTTTGTTTGACAACTGTAGAATTGAAGTTAGTGGGACCAACATTTATCTCAACTGGTTTGGTGCTTACCAGTTGAGCGTTGCAATGATGAATTGCAAAAAGGAAAATGTATGCAAAAAAATATTTTTTCAAATGATATTATTAAATAATAAGTCCGTCTCAACTTCTTCTCCTTTAAGGAAAAGTTGGGCTGAGGCATTTCAATGCTTCCTCTACTTCTTTTACCGGTTGTAAACAGGTTTTCCCTTTACAAATATAGACGAGTGTTTCGTCTTTAACAAACCTGTTTTTTAGCAGTGGTAAGGAACTTTCAGAAACACTTCCAGCAAATATCCTATTTGGATGGTAATGTTTATTGAGGTTTTTCCTTTTTTCATCAACAGATTTACCAACAATTGCCAACTCATAAAAAGGACAGCTAAAATAAAGCAATAATGTCGCCCAATTACTGTATCCTGAACCATAATTTTCAATTTCAGTAAGCATATTATTTAACATTTTTTTACTCATAGAAACATACTCCTCCGATTCAAAATGATGCCCCAAAACAAAGAGTAACTTAGCAATACTGGAGTTGGATGCCGGAATTACATTATCTGATAATTCCATTTTTCTTGTAATAAGCTCCTTGTCATCATCTGAAGTAAAATAAAACATTCCTGAATTTTTATCCTGAAAATGTTCAATGGTATACCTCATCAAATCGTTTGCTTTGTGAAGATGCTTTTCATCCAATGTTGTTTCAAAGAGAGAAATGAGTGCTTCTATAATAAATGCATAATCTTCCAGAAATCCATTTATTTTCTGATTTGATTCTGCAAGATGAAGCAATTGATTTTTGACAAATGAATTTTGTATTAAGAAGTTGACATTCTTTAAAGCAACATCTAAAAAATGTGGTTCATCAAACACATTGTATGCATCAATGTATGCTTTTAACATCAAGGCGTTCCAAGAAGTAAGTATTTTATTGTCTAATCCAGGATGAATACGTCTTTCTCTTATTGGTAAAAGTTGTTTTTTACAAGCTTCAATTGTTTTTTGTAATTCTTCTAAACTTATTTTATTTCTTTCAGCAACAATCGCATCATCATCGTTTCTCAATAAAATATAATTTTCGTGCTCCCACAGTCCTCTTGCATTTACATTGTAGTAATCTGTAAACACATCAAATTTTTCTTGCAGGATAGTTTGTAATTCTTCTTTTGTCCAGACATAATATTTCCCTTCCACACCTTCTGAATCAGCATCCAGTGCAGCGTAAAAGCCTCCTTCGGGAGATGTTAATTCTCGTTCTACAAATGCCAATGTTTCAAAAACAATTTGTTTGTACAAGGGATTTTTAGTTTTCTGATAGGCCTCAGAATAAAGTGTCACCAATTGAGCATTATCGTAAAGCATCTTTTCAAAATGCGGAACTTTCCAAAAATGGTCAACCGAGTAACGAGAAAATCCGCCTCCGATTTGATCATAGATTCCACCATAAGCCATCTTTTTTAAAGTGAGCTCTATGTGTTTTTCTACCGTTTCATCTTTTGTATGATAAACATAGTGTTGCAGAAATTGATAATTGTTTGGTAAAGGAAATTTAGGTGCTTTACTCGGACCGCCATCTTCTCCATCAAATCGTTGTTTCCACGTGTTTACACTTTTATGTAGAGTATCAATTGTAAATTCCTTTTCTTCTAAATTAATTTTTACAAGCTCCGCTAATTTTACTCCTTCGGTTAATTGTTTTGCATAATCCAAAACTTTTTCAGGCTCATGTTTGTAGGTATCTGCCAAGTTCAATAAAATGTTCATCCAATTTTGTTTTGGAAAATATGTTCCGCCATAAATAGGCCGTCCATCCGGCAAAGCAAAACAGTTGAGTGGCCAACCGCCTTGTCCCGTCATTAATTGAACAGCCATCATATAAACTTGATCAATATCCGGTCGTTCTTCTCTGTCTACTTTTATGCAGATAAAATAATCGTTCATGAGTTTTGCTACTTCTTCATCTTCAAAACATTCGTGTTCCATCACATGGCACCAATGGCAAGCCGAATAACCAACACTTATCAGGATTAATTTATTTTCCGATTTTGCTTTTTCTAATGTATCATTACTCCAGGCATACCAATTTACCGGATTGTGCGCATGTTGCAGTAAATAAGGACTGCTTTCGTGAATTAAGGAGTTGGTGTATTTTTCAGAAAATTCTTTCATTTTATAAAAATACAAACTATAATTTTTATTTATCAATTATAATTTTTAATTTCATCCGTGCCTTATAATCTATTAAAGCAAAAAAATACCTATTTCAAAAATCTTTCTCCCGATGCTCAGGAAATTTTTGTCGCTCGACTATTCCATTTTATGGAAGACAAAAAATTTATTGGAAGAGAAGGAATTGTCATTACCGATGAAATAAAAGTGTTGATTTCAGCTGCTGCCATTCAGTTAACGTTCGGGTTGAAAGATTATATGATTTCTCATTTATATGCAATAAATGTTTTTCCTCGCATCTTCTTTTCTAAATTTTTGAACACCAATTTAAAAGGATTAAATACTCAAAGTGGAGTGTTGTCTCTTTCTTGGAATGATTTTAAAGAAGGTTATGCTGTAGATGACGATAAAATTAATTTGGGATTACATGAATTAGCCCACGCATTGTATATTGATTTGGATGAAGAAGGTAATTATGACGAACATTTTTCCACATATTTTGAAAAGTGGGAAGAGGTTGCTACAAAGGACTATCACGATTTAAAAGAACAACGAATTACTTTTTTAAGAGACTATGGCGGAACAAACATGCATGAGTTTTTTGCAGTTTGTGTCGAACATTTTTTTGAAGCCCCCAAAGAATTCAGAAAAGAATTGCCTCATCTTTTTAATTTTTTGATGCTGATGTTAAATCAAGACCCTGCAAACGTTAAAGGTGATTATCAAGTAAGGGTATATGCTGAAAGAGCAGTTGCCGTTTTTGAAACTTCGTACCGAAAAGGAGAATCAGATTTGAATCAATCTATCATCAATAATTCTCATATTGATGAACGTTTTTCATTATTACAAACAACCATTCAAAGAAATGGAATTTATATTGCAATGACCTCCACGTTTCTTGGATTGTTTGCAGGAATCCCTTTATTGATATGGTTTTGGTCAACAACAGTTATTAGTATTGGCGGAGTATTTATTATGCTTTTTTTATGTGGTGTACTTGGATTGATACAATGGAAATATGTGAAAGAATATTTAGATATGGAATATCACCAGTTTTCTATGTATGCTTTTTCTGGATTTGGAATGTGCTTGATTAATATTATCTTTTGTTTGAATATGCTTATTCCCATTAAAACATCATCAACAACATACGATATTGTTTCTATTAAAAACGGAAGTCAAGGATTGGAAATTACACTTGTTGGAGATGGAAATAGTTCTTCTTTAGAAAGAAATGTTGCTACATGTTTGGAAGCAAGCAAAGGAAATATTTTTTCTGCAAAAAAAATAGAAGTTACGAAAAGCACCGGATTATTTGGGCTGGACAGAATTGATAATTGTAAATGGGATAATTAATTCAGACTCAAAGGAACACTTTCGCTCATCTCTACAGGATAATTTTTCCTCACAAATAATTTTCCAACTTTAAGATTTCCTTTTAATCCTATTTTCATATTTTTACTACTTGCCAACGACATTAATTTAGGAAGGTCATTCATGCTTATAGATGAAAAGTCAGATTTTATTTTGAAAGTATAAGTCTGCTCTGAATTCGCTTTTATCTTTACGTTATCCGATAAATGTGCTTTGCCACCATTAATACCATTTAGGGAAACATCGAAATCGGATTTATAAATTGTGAAAGCAGTTTTGTTTGGGTTTTTAATCTTGACCACCATTTCTGCTTCAGCTCCTTGCTGAGAGATCTTCGTTAGTTTCATACTTTCTATTCCACTGAATGTTACTTCCTGGAAATCGCCACAAGAAGAAAAGAATGCTCCGCAAAAAATAATAAGAATAAAAATATATTTTTTCATAATAAACATTTTTAAAACAAAGACACGCCCATAGCCCCTCTCAAGAGGGGAATAGATTATCGTCAGTTCTTGATTCCCTTTTAACAAACAAATTAATACTATAACTGTAACCCAAAGCTTGTCACTTCGAGCGGAGTCGAGAAGCGTATAATTCGGAATGATTAGTTATCAGTACTATTTACTTAAATCAGCAAAATTCTTAAAGAAATAAGGAATGGTTTCAATGCCTTTTAAATAATTAAATACTCCGTAATGTTCATTTGGTGAATGAATAGCATCAGAATCCAAACCAAATCCCATCAATACCGAATCTAATCCTAATTCAGATTTAAACATAGCAACAATGGGAATACTTCCTCCACTGCGAACAGGGACTGGTTTTTTACCAAATGTAGTTTCCATTGCCATACTTGCTGCTTTGTAGGCTGCCGTTGTACTTGGAGTAACTACGGGTTCTCCTCCGTGATGTGGAGTAACTTTTACTTTCACCGATTTTGGTGCAATGCTTTTAAAATAATCTGTAAATATTTTTGTGATTTTATCGCTGTTTTGATGTGGAACTAATCGCATAGAAATTTTCGCATATGCTTTGGATGCAATTACTGTTTTTGCTCCTTCACCTTGATATCCGCCCCAAATACCATTTACATCCAAAGTCGGACGAATGGAATTTCTTTCATTCGTAGTATATCCTTCTTCACCGTGAATGTCGGATAAGTCCAAGGCTTTTTTATATTCATCTAAACTAAATGGTGCTTTTGCCATTTCTGCTCTTTCTGTCGCACTTAATATTTCTACATCATCATAAAATCCCGGAATAGTAATATGATCTTTGTCATCTTTCATTTTTGCAACCATCTCACATAAAATATTGATTGGATTAGCAACGGCTCCTCCGTACAATCCTGAATGTAAATCACGATTGGGTCCTGTTACTTCAACTTCAATATAACTCAAACCACGCAATCCAACTGTGATTGATGGAATATCATTTGCAATAATTCCTGTATCGGAAATCAGAATTACATCAGCTTTCAATTTTTCTTTATTTGCTTTTACAAATGTTCCTAAATTGTTTGAACCAACTTCTTCTTCTCCTTCAACCATAAATTTTACATTGCATGGAAGTGAATTTGTTTGCATCATCAATTCAAATGCTTTCACATGCATATACATTTGTCCTTTATCATCACATGCACCACGAGCATAAATTTTTCCATCTTTGATAATCGGTTCAAATGGTCCCGATGTCCACAATTCAATTGGATCGGCCGGTTGTACATCATAATGACCATACACTAAAACTGTTGGTAATTTTGTATCAATTATTTTCTCTCCGTACACAATTGGATAGCCGGCTGTTTCACATATTTCTACTTTCTCTGCTCCTGCTGCAATTAATTTTTCTTTTATGGCTGCCGCAGTTTTTACTACTTCTGCTTTGTATTTGGGATCTGCACTTACAGAGGGGATTCTCAATAATTCGAAAAGCTCGTCTAAAAAACGTTGTTTGTTTTTTTCGATATAAGAGTTAATGTTTGGATTTATCATAATAGTTGAAATTTATAATAGTTGACTTTTAAAACTTTTAAAACTTTAAAACTTTAAAACTTTGAACTTTGAACTTTGAACTTTTTTTAAGAGTCACAAATTTGCAATTATTTTTGATATCTTTTTGCAATTATTTTTATTCCATATTTTTCATCAAAAATGTAAACCCAATCATTCTAGGTTGAATGCTAATTGCTTTAAATGGTATTTCATTGAAAACACCCGTAAATATTCAATTTTATGATTTATTAAACTTTTTAATCCAATTTAGAGATTCAGCTAATAAAAAGCGTAAATTCCTATTGGACTTGCTTTTTTAGACTAAAAGTGGAGCTTATTTACTATAAAAAGAGGGTTTTAGTATGAAAATAGGCGTTTGGGTTGCAACCATTTTCGTGAAAAGCGTATCTTATTAACGTATACAGAGGGGCAATTGGTTCTTTTTTTTAGTCATTGTTTTTTTTCAATGAATTAATAAAAAGATACGTTTAATGGCAAAATTTTACTTGCTTTTTGATATATTTGTTTGATATTCAGATTGCAATAGAAAAAAAATAATTTTTTAAAAATACAGGATAAAATACTTAGTACCCATTTGTATGAGGTTGTTAAAATGAAAACAAAACGGTTTGTCATATTATTATTTTTAATGATTTTATCATTAAAAAATTTTGCTACTCACATTGTAGGTGGCGAAATTTATTATGATAATTTGGGTGGAAATAATTATCGAATCACGTTAAAAGTATACCGCGATTGCACAGGCATTACATTCGATAATCCTGCGAGTATCTTTATTTTTAATAGTGCCGGTACATTTATCGATAGTGTCGAGATCCCGCTTCCCGGTACAGCAATTGTGCCTCCCACAATTAATAATCCCTGCTTTACGCCTCCTGCAAATATTTGTGTAGAAGAAGCAATTTATCAGACGGTTGTTAATTTGCCGAACATCCCAGGTGGTTATAACATAACCTATCAACGTTGTTGTAGAAATGGAACCATTTTAAATTTAGTACTTCCAGGAGATGTTGGGTCAACATACATGTGTCATATTACTGATAATACTATTGCTCCCGGAAATAGTAGTCCGCGTTACACAAATTTTCCACCCATTTTTTTGTGTGCAGGTGTTCCTTTGTTTTTTGATCATTCTGCTACCGATCCCGATGGCGATTCGTTGTATTATGAGTTATGTGATCCATACACTGGTTTAACTACTGCTTGTCCTATGCTTGGAGCAAGTGTGGGAGCTGGTTGTCCCAATATTGCTTCTCCACCGCCTTATGCTTTTGTTCCCTGGCAAGTACCATACAATGCAACTTATCCAATGAGTGCCTCTCCAATAATTGCTGTAAATCCGGTTACGGGATTAATGACTGGGACTCCAAACATGGTAGGACAATGGGTTGTGGGAGTTTGCGTGAGTGAATATCGTGCCGGTGTTTTAATTGATGTTAACAAAAGAGATTTCCAATTCAATGTTGTTACTTGCCCCGGCTTACCTGTTGCATCCATTCCTTTGCAAACAACTTTTTGCTTTGGTTACAATGTAAATTTTACACAAGCAAGTCTCAATGCTTTTTCTTATCACTGGGATTTTGGTGATCCAACAACAACATTGGATACTTCTAATGTCTTAAATCCCTCGTGGACATACGCTGATTCAGGAACTTATCAGGTAATGTTAATTATCAATCCGGGAAGCATGTGTGCTGATACTCAAACAAACATATTTTATATATTTCCATTATTGGATCCATTATTTTCACCTCCTCCCGGAGAATGCGTTTATGATAACAGTTACAATTTCACAGGTGGAGGGGCATTTATGGGCAATGGAACGTTTTCTTGGAATTTTGGTGCCAATGCAAGTCCTACAACAAGTACTAGTCTTAACCCAACAAATATTGTGTACGATTCTGCCGGAACATTCCCTGTCTCATTCACAATAACTGAAAATGGGTGTTCCGAAACAGTTACAGCAAATGTGGTGGTATACCCAAAACCAATTGCTGATTATACTTTAGCTACTTCCACTGCTTGCGATTTGCAACCGGTAAGTTTTATAGATGCTTCTATTAGTCCTCCATTAACATATCTATGGACTTTTGGTGATGGTGGAACTTCCACTTTGCAAAATCCATTTCATACGTATCCCGCAATTGGAAATTATCCGAGTAGTATAATTGTCTCAACTATTTACGGCTGTAAAGATACTTTTGCACTGCCATCACCGGTTGCTGTTTTTCCATCACCAATAGCGGGAATAAATGCAACACCAAAAGACACTTCTATTTTTTATCCTCTTGTAACAGCATTTGATTTGAGTACAGGTGCCATTGATTGTACCATTTATTGGGGCGATGGGACAAGTAATAGCAATTGTGATACTTCGCATGCATATTCAGCACCCGGAACATATACCATTATGCAAGTGGTTGTAAATGCCAATGGATGTAGAGATACTGCAAAAATAGATGTGATTATTCGTCCCGAATTTTTATTTTGGATTCCTAATGCATTCACTCCAAATGGAAACGAATTAAACGATGTGTTTAAACCAAAATTATTGGGTGTACACGATTATTCATTTTTGGTTTTTGATCGTTGGGGAGAAAAAATATTTGAAACCAACAACGAAGAAGTAGGCTGGAATGGTTATTTTAAAGGAAGATTATGCACCAACGATGTATTTGTGTATAAAATTAACTTCAGAGATGATGTTAAAAACATAAATCATCAATACATTGGAAGAGTAACGTTGGTAAGGTAGTTTTGTTTTAGCGCATTCATTGCGAAGGACAATTTTGCCTAATTAATGAATGATTGTTTTTACTCCTTTCTCTTTTCCCATTCTTGTTATACCATTGTAAATTATAAAAACTGCTTATCCACCTTTAGATAAGTTAATTTATTTTACCTTGATTTTATTAGCATTGAACAACCTAACAAGTTATAATGATTATAATGATTTTTCAACCACGGTAAGAGATATGGGCAATTTCCCATATTTTATACTTGACCGATTTCACTCTCGCAACTCTCACAATCTTTGATTGCCTTTGACAATAGTTTAAACATTTAATGAAACATAACAGACGACAATTTATTACAACTACTGCTTTGGCTTCGCTTTCTATTCCATTTTTAGGAATGAAAAATAATTCATTGCAAGATGATAAAATTGGTTTGGCAATCATAAAACCTAGTGCATTAAAGCAAGGAGATACTATTGCGATAAGTTCACCTGCCGGAGCAGTTTGGGAGGATTCTCAAATCGAAAAATTTATTTTTATTCTTCAAAATCTTGGCTTCAAAGTAAAACTTGGGGAAACTCTAAAACAAAAGTATGGTTATTTTGCAGGGACAGATGAATTGCGGGCAAGTGAACTAAATAATTTTTTTCTCGACAAAGAAGTAAAAGCCATCTTTTGCATAAAAGGCGGATGGGGTTGTGCAAGAATATTAGATAAGTTAAATTATGAGATAATAAAAAATAATCCCAAAGTACTTATCGGTTTTAGTGATATCACATCATTATTAATTGCGATAAATTCTAAGACCGGATTAATTACATTTCATGGTCCGGTTGGAAATAGTGGCTGGAACGATTTTACTTTAGATTATGTAAAACGTATTTTGTTTGAAAAGGAAAAGGTTGAGTATGCTTATCCGGAAGATGATACGGATAAACATTATACAATCACTGAAGGTAAAGCAAATGGTATTTTAGTTGGAGGAAATTTAACAGTCTTAGCAGGAATGATTGGTTCGGAATATTTACCTGATTGGAAAAATAAAATTCTTTTTTTGGAAGAAACAGGTGAAGAACCTTATCGCATTGATAGAATGTTAACACAACTGAAATTAGCGGGAGTATTAAAAAATATTAGTGGATTTGTATTTGGTAAATGCGTAAAATGTGAAGCCGAAGAACCCGAAAAAGCATTTACATTGCAGCAAGTTTTGGAACAACACATTAAACCTTTGGCGATTCCGGCTTTTTACGGAGCGATGATCGGACACATTGCAAATAAATACACTGTCCCGATTGGAATAAATGCCGAAATGGATGCTTCGGAAGGAATAATAAAACTTTTAGAATCTGCAACTGTTTAAATTGGGAAATTAAGGTGCTATTTTTCTAATAATGTTGTAATATTGGATGCTTAAATTAAATCTGTGAAAAATAAATTTTATTTTCTTTTTATACTCCTCTTTGCTTTTACTTTTAAAGGCTGGTCAGATAACAATCTGGACAGTTTAAAAAATGTTTTTGAAAAAACAACGGATCTAACAGAAAAATTTAAAATCGGTTATGATCTTGTTAGAGTATTATCAAGCACAAGAAACGTACAAACAAAGACTTATTATTTAAAATGTGTTGAGATAAGCTCACAAATAAATACACCGACTATTGCTGCCAAAACAGCGTTTATGAAAGCGATTGTTTTTTACAATGACAATGACAATAAAAAAGCAACTCAAAGTTTTAAAGCTGTTATTCCTCTGCTTCGGGAAAATAATTTAAAGGAAGAATTAGCAGATGCCTACAGTTTTTATGGATTAAATTGCATAGCTGTTGGTGATTATATTGGATCAATAGAAAATTACGAGAAGTCGAATGTGTTGTCAAAAGAATTAAACAAGCAAATTCAAATTTGTGAAAATAATATGTATTTAGGACGTGCGTATGAAAACATGGGGAACAACACCAAAGCATTGGAATATTATCAATCGGCTTTAAATATTGCACAAAATTTAAAAAAAGATAAATTGGCAATGGAAGCAACACTGTTTATTGGTGCTCTTTATTCCGATGGAATCAATAAAAAATTAGGAATGGAATATCTTTCAAAAACAGCTAAAGCGGCTGAAAAAATGCAAGACACATCTCTACTTATTAATGTTTATACATATATTGCAAATAGTTATTATTATGACAAGGAATACACATCCGCTCTTAAAATGTATGAGAAGATTAAAAGTTTTTGCAGTACATACGGGAGTAAAAATACCTATGCTGGGACTCTTGGAAATATGGGAAATGTATATGCTGATATGGGTGATACAGAAAAAGCGATGGAGTTGCAATTGGAAGCAGTTAGAATATTTAATGAGATTGGCGACAAACAAGGACTAACAATTTGTTACAGCGCTATTGGTGTTGATTATCTTAATGCAAAGCAGTACGATAAGGCATTGGAATATTTTAATAAATCGTTGCCGATGGCTCAGGAAATGCAATCATTGGAAGACTTGATTGAAATACATCAAAATTTATCGCGATTATATGAAGAGACAAAAGACTATGAAAAAGCTTATCAGAATTACAAACTATACAAACAGTTCAGCGATTCGGTTTACAATAGTAGTAATGCTCAAAAAATGACAGAATTGGAATTAAATTATCAATTTGAAAGCAAACAAAAAGAAGCAGTCCTCTTACAAGAGTTATCAGACGAACGCTTTAAAAGAGTTGTATATGTTGCTGTTTCAGGAACGTTGATTTTATTGATTATTGTTTTTTTAGTAGTGAGAGCAAACCGACAAAGAAAGAAAACCAATGAGCAATTGACGATCTCTAACAATGCTGTTCTTTTACAAAAAGAGGAATTAGAAACACGTAAAAAAGAAATTACCGATAGTATTAATTATGCTAAACGAATTCAGGAATCTATTTTACCGCCAGATTCTTACTGGAAAAATTGTTTACCGGATAGTTTTATTTTTTATCGCCCCAAAGATATTGTAAGTGGAGATTTTTATTGGATAGAACAAAAAAATGATTCTGTTTGTTTTGCAGCTGTAGATTGTACCGGACATGGTGTTCCTGGGGCATTAATGAGTGTTGTCGGATTTAATTTATTGACTCAGGCAGTAAATGAAATGAGTTTAACTATTCCGTCAGAGATATTAAAACATTTGGATTATGGTGTAACAAAAACATTGCGACAGTCAGAAGATGGCAAAGGTGTAAAAGACGGAATGGATTTGTCTTTGTGTTCTTTAAATTTAAAAACAAACGAATTGCAATATGCCGGAGCATATAATTCTTTGTATTATATTGAGAGTGGCATTTTTAAAGAAATTAAATCTGATAAATTTCCGATAGGCGTAAACATCGATGGAAAGGTTGATAGCTATACAAATCATACAGTTCAATTGAAAAAAGGAGATTGTGTTTATCTTTTCAGTGATGGATATGCGGATCAATTTGGTGGGCCAAGAGGAAAGAAATATAAATACAATCAATTAAAAGAATTGCTTTATAAAAATTATTTACTTCCTATTGAAGAACAAAAACAAAAACTTGCAAACGCATTCGATTACTGGAAAGGTGAATTAGAGCAAGTGGATGATGTTGTAATAATAGGAGTGAGAATTTAGACTAAAAATTTATGAACTTTAAATATGTTTTCGAGTAGAATATTTATGCCTCAAATAGGAGGTTTCTCGAATGCATGAAAATGGCACCGAAGTCCGAAAATTCCCATCATAGCATAGGATATCAGCGAAAGGAGGATTGTATTTTTTTTAATAATTTCCATTCAATTATACTCTAAATTATTAGCAGTCACTCTCATAGCCTTTGAGTTATTATTGATATTTATGAAACCCTTTCATTTTAGAGGCGTTAAAATAGCTAGTTCTTAAATTTATTGTTCTCATTTTAAAAAATGGAGGTCTCCATGGAATCTAAACTACTAACAAGACTCCTTACTTGGCTTAGTTTTATTTTAATGTTTATTCAAACATCAAACGAAGCTTTTGCATCGCACGCTCAAAGTGCTGATATCACATATCGTTGCCTGGGCGGAAATCAGTACGAAATATCGCTTTCTTTCTACCGCGATTGTGCGGGTGTGGCAGCACCGGGAATAGTAACAATTAACTTAGCGTCTGCCTCTTGCGCTCAAAATTACAACCTTACACTTAATCCAATACCAGGAACAGGAATAGATGTATCACCAATCTGTACAGCTCTTAGTACGCAATGCTCAGGAGGAACTTATCCCGGTGTGCAAGAATTCATCTATCGCGGAATCACTACTTTGCCCGCTAGTTGTACCGACTGGGTATTCAGTTTTACATTGTGTTGCCGAAATGCATCAATTGGCACCATCCTTAATCCGGCAAGCGAAAGCATTTATGTGGAAGCACATTTGGATAATCTAAATTTTCCATGCAATAGTTCTCCCATTTTTTCGAATGACCCCATTCCTTTTATTTGTTCGAATCAACCGTATTGTTTTAACAATGGTTCATCTGATCCTGATGGCGATTCGTTATATTATACTTTAATTATACCTCAAACAAGTGCAACAACAACTGTAACATATCTTTTGCCATATTCTGCAACACAGCCTCTGGCTTCATCTCCGGCAGTTACATTTAATAATTTAACGGGCGATATGTGTATGACACCAACAATGATTCAAGTTACGGTTTGTGCTGTATTAGTTCAAGAGTATAGAAATGAAATTCTCGTTGGAAGTGTAGTGCGTGATATTCAAATGAGAACAATTACTTGTACAAATAATAATCCGTATGTTGCTGGAATAGATAATACCGGTATATATACTTTAAATGCCTGTGCAGGTTTACCAATAAATTTTACAATAAATACTTATGATGCAGATGCTACACAAAACGTAACCATTATTTGGAACAGCGGTATTGCCGGAGCCTCATTCTCATCAAGTGGTGGTGCGCGTCCAATAGGAACATTTACTTGGACGCCAACTGCTGCTGATATTAGCGGAGCAAGTCATTGTTTTACAATTATTGTTCAAGATAATAATTGTCCTTACAATGGAAGTCAAACTTTTTCATTTTGCATTACCGTTTCCGGAATTGTTTTAAATACAACATCTTCACCAGCAAATTGTAATGCATCAAACGGAACTGCTAACGTATCTGTCATTACAGGAACAGGACCATTTACTTATCAATGGTTACCAAGTGGAGGAACAACTCCAAGTGAAAACGGACTTGTATCAGGAACATATACTGTGAATGTTACAGGTGCAGCTGGTTGTACGAGTTCTGCAACGGCAACTATTGGAGTAGGTGCTGCTCCGGGAAACGTTAATATGACCGGAACAAATATTTCCTGCTTCGGTGGAACGAATGGTATCGCAACGGCAAATGCTAATGGAGGAATGGCTCCTTACACATATCTTTGGAGTACTGGAGCAACTTCATCCACAATAAGTGGTTTAGCTTCCGGAGTTTATTATGTAACCGTTACAACAGCTAATGGGTGTGTTAAATACGACACGATTACAATTACACAACCACCAAATCCATTATCTTATTTTACATCACAAACAAATAGCACATGTTTCGGTTTAGATAATGGTACCGGAAGCATTGTCGTTTCTGGTGGAACAAGTCCTTACACATATTTATGGAACACAACACCAACACAAACAACAACTGTTGCAACAAATTTAAATCCAGGGGTTCACTCCATTGTTGTAACCGATAATAATGGTTGTTCTGTTTCTTCAAGTGTAACAACAACTCAACCCAATACATTGAATGCAAACGCAATAATCATAAATAATATTTCGTGTAATGGAATGGCAAATGGCTTTGCAACCGTTGGTGCATCAGGCGGTACAGGGTTTTATAATTATATGTGGAATACATCTCCGGCAACATTTACTCAAACTATTTCGAGTTTAAATCCCGGTAACTATACTGCAACTGTTTCTGATGCAAATAATTGTTCGGCAACTTCTTCCATTACAATTACGGAACCTCCTGCATTAACTATTTCTTCTGCCGGATTTCCTTCAACATGTTACGGATCAAATAACGGACAAGCGATAATTATTCCTGCCGGTGGTACTCCAACATATTCATATCAATGGTTGCCAAGTGGAGGAATAACTGCAAGTGCTTCTTCATTAAGTCCGGGAACATATACTGCAACAGCTACCGATGCAAACGGTTGTACAATTACTGCAAGTATCGTAGTTACTCAACCAGCACCCATTGTAGCAACTGCAGTTGGTAGTACAACAATTTGTTCGGGACAAAATACAAACATTACTGCAAGTGCTAGTGGTGGAATTGCCGGTTATATTTTTAACTGGACAGGTGTTGGAACTGGAGCAACACAAGTGGTGAGCCCAACAAGTAATACAAATTATGTTGTGGTTGCAACCGATGCAAATGGTTGTATTGGAAATAGTGCAACCGTTACAATTAATGTTACCTCTTTAACCTTAGCGAACTTAACTGTTTCTCCTGCTTCCGGAATTTGTTTCGGAAATAGTACAAACATTTTTTCTAATGTTTTTGGAAATACCGGTCCGGTAACAATTAATTGGAGTGGTGGATTAGGAACAGGAAATGGTCCGTTCACAGTTGCTCCAACAACTTCTACAACGTATGTAGTAACTGTTGCCGATGCCTGTGGAAACGCAGTTACATCAAGTGTTCCTGTTACAGTTAATCCATTGCCTGTGATAAGTCTTTCACCACAATCGATTACAAATTGTGAACAGGCAAGTTTGACTTACGTAGATAATTCAACAACAAATACAGGGAGCATTTATAGCTGGTCGTTTGGAGATGGTAACACTTCCAATCAAATGAGTCCTTCAAATACTTATACTGCAAGTGGAACATACATTATTAGTGTAACAGTTACATCGCCTTTCGGATGTGTGAATACAGCTTCGACTACAAGTACTGTGGTTGTATATCCTGGAACGATTGCAAATTTTTCTTCACAAGGAATTGATGGAACAGAATTAAGTCCGAAGTATCAGTTCAGTGATCAATCAACAAATGCTGCAACACGTTATTGGACATTTGGTGATGGAACAAGTTCTACAACATTAAATCCATTGCATACTTATCCCGGTAAAGGAATGTATACAGTAACCTTGCTTACCACAACTACTAATGGTTGTACGGATCTGAGAATAATGCAGGTAGAAATTGTTCCAGTGTTTACTATATATATTCCAAATGCATTTACTCCCGATGGAAATGGCAACAACGATTATTTTGCTGCCAAAGGAATTGAGATAACTGAATTCAACATGATGATTTTTGACAGATGGGGAGAATTAATTTTCCAATCAGATGATATTACAAAAGGTTGGGATGGAAAAGCAAATCACGGAGATAAAATTGCAGAGCAAGGAGTATACGTTTACAAAATTGGCTTACGAGATTTTTCTCAAAAATATCACGACTACACAGGACACGTTACCCTGCTTGCTAGTAACGAATAGATTGAGAACCTAGTGAAAGATCTCTTCCCTTACCATTTTGAGCTTGTCGAAAAACGGTGGAGATTTTTTTGTTTAAATAATTTGAACTCAATTTTTTATATCTTTGCAATTTGGGAATCTAAATCCCAAATTGCAAGATATGATAACACGAGACTTAAAAAAACAATTGCTTTTAATGGCAAAAAAATGCCTGCTATTGCACTAACAGGGCCTCGGCAGTCTGGGAAAACGACTTTACTAAAAGCGACATTCCCTAATTACGACTATGTAAATTTAGAGCACCCACCAACAAGAGAACTGGCTTTAAACGATCCAGACCAGTTTTTGTCTCAATATACAATAGGGCTAATAATTGATGAGGTGCAGCGAGCTCCTCAACTTTTTTCGTATTTACAAGTTTTAATAGATAAGCAAAAAAAAATGGGGAAGTACATTTTAAGTGGCTCACAAAATTTTGCATTACTTGAAAATATTACCATTAACATCAGTGTTAGTTGTAATTACACTTTCTTCTATTCTTCCAAAAGATTTTTCTTTCTTAGTAATTAATTTTATCTCTACACCTAAAAAGCCA
>JAYVZC010000523.1:0-13485 GCA_043783695.1 Bacteroidota bacterium | reverse complement strand
AAGCCGGATCGGAAGAAAATTTACTTTCTAAATTTTGTAAAGCAAGTAAATACAAACTGTCTTTAATTTCGGAAGTTGAATTTTTTCTTACAAATTTTAATCGCTTTAGATCAACATCAATTAAAGCTTTCGGATCTGCATCATTTGCATGAAATGCTGTTAAGTCTTGCATAATTTTTATCGCATAAAACTTTGACGACAAACTATCTTTTGATTCAATTCCTACTTTTACGAAATCATTAAAACTCCAGAAATAACTTTCGGAATTGATTTCGAATTTATAAGTCGGGCGTGTAATGTCTGGTTCTTCGTTAGAATAATAATCAACAGCACGATGAGCAAGAAAATCATAAAGCGTAGGACGAAATTTTCTGGAGTTGGTTTGTTTTACTATAATCTCATCATAAATATTTAATGGAGTACGTTTTAAACTATCGGTGCTTTCAAGTGACGTTTGATAATTTTCAATCACTTTTGTGAAAATGGTTTTTAAATCCCAAGTGGTAATATCTTCATTGTCAAAATTGACAGTTTCGGTACGATTGTAAAAACGATAGCGATTTTGTTGGTAGTAATTCCAATAACTTTCGGCAATCATGGATTGCAAAATTGGTTTTACAGGATATTTAGCTTCTTTGGCTTCTTCACTTAATTTATTGAGTGCTTTAATTAAGGAATATTCTTCCATGTATTGCTCAAACTTCATTCGGTGAATGATGGCTTTTACAAATTGAGGAGCATTATTTTCAGCTTTTGCCTTGTCATAAATGCCGGTTACAACCTCCAAAGCCGATTTGGTTAAACCTTTTGCAGCTAAAGAATCAACTTTTTTCCATTCTCTTGCATAAGTGCTTCCTTTAGGGAAAATCAATACGGTTGCTTTGTTGTTTGTTTTGTAACCTGTAAGAGTTACAGCGCCTGCAATACCGGCCAATGCTAAGATTGCAATTAAAATGAGCTTTCTGAATTTCATAAGTAGCGTTTTAAAAATTTAATGGTCTCACTATTAGATGCAAGTTAAACCAAAATTCCATAAAAATAAATGATTATTACTAGATTAATTCCCTTTCATTAGCTGAATTACTTCTGAATAAAATATTATCTTTATATAATCTAAATGATAAAAATCATACATGTTGATTCATAGAAAAAATTTTTTTTCGATTAAATGTGTACTAATCACTATTGTTTCGGGGATAATCTATTTTCCCTGTTTTGCTCAGGTTTCAATAAAAGATTCGTTAACACCTTCTTCTTCCAAAAGTATAATTGTTCTTCAGCCACAAGTTCATATTGGAAAACTAATTAAAATATATCCCGAATTTCCTTATTCAAGTTATGTCAATTTAAATGAATTGAACATTTCGTTTCAAACGCGTGGCAGGAAAGAGTGGCATCAACTTTATCGGTATCCGCAAGTCGGAGTTGCCTTGTTTTATGGGTATTGGGGCAACGATCAAGTTTTTGGAAGAAATATTGGAATTGTTCCTAATCTAGCATTTGAAACTCATAATAAAAAGAGGTGGTCGTTGCAAACACGTTTTGGTTTAGGATTTACTTATTTTACAACTCATTATAATGCCATCAATAACCCTACGAATAATGTGATTGGATCAAAAGTTACCAATCTTACCTTTTTGACTGAAGACCTTAATTACAAACTTTCTAAGCAGATAAATATTAATGTTGGAATTTCAATTTTTCATTCTTCTGACGGCCATTATCAATTACCAAACTTGGGGGCTAATGTTCCTTCACTAAATATTGGTATTCGTTATTATTTGAAACCCGTTCCAGAATTTTACAAACATGATAGTGTTGCAAAACCAAACAAAAAAACAATGTTGAATCTTTTCGCAGGGTATGGGCGACATGAATACGGAAACGCTACCAAGCCAACCGGTGGACCAAAATATCCTGTATTTCAATTAGCAATATATGCTTCCAAAAGATATAAGAAGATTTGCAATTTTCATTACGGATTATCTTATGCTTATTATACAGATTATTATGATTATATAATAAATCAAGAGCTTTTTTATTCCAACGAACGCTTGAATGCATCTGTGATTACAACATTTTTAGGGAATGAATTTATCATTGGTAAATTCGGGTTGATTGCACAAAGCGGAATTAATATCCACACTCCATTTTTGAAAAAAATAAACTCAGCAAAACACGATAAGGAATATGCTTCCGTTTATATTTCTAATAAAATAGGTGTTCAATATTATTTTTATAATCCAACTTTAAAAGCCAGACACAATATCTATATTGGAATTTATATGAAAGCAAATTTTGGGACTGCTGATTATGCACAAATAGGAGTGGGAACAACTTTTTAAATTTATGGTTTTAGCAAATAAATGTTGCCACTTGAACTAGTAATAAAAATTTCGTATTGATTTTTAATTGTAATAGAATATAAATTATCGTCCGTAAATTTTTTTATTTGTTTCCAATGCCACCCACCATCAGTTGTAAGCATAATTAACCCAGTATTTCCAATAGCATAACCTTTATTTACATCTATAAATTCCATTTGATTAAAATGGCGATTGTGTTTAACATCGTTATTGTTTTTCAACTGACTGTCCCAAGAACTTCCTTCATTTGTAGTTTTATAAATACCCCCATTGTACCCGCAAGCATAGCCAATATCAGTAGTTGGAAAGGAAATTGAAACAAAATAATCGCCATTAATTTGCAAGGGACTAAATGAAACACCGCTATTGTTTGTTTTTAATATCGCCCCATATCCTGCATAATAACCTTTGTTTTTATCATTAAAACAAAGACCTCTTAATTCGGTATCATAAGTGTTATAAGCCCAAAATCCGCCTCCATCGTGTGTGGTGTAGGTTAATCCCACTTCAAATCCTTTTCCTCCAACAACATAAATTGTTGAATTATCAGCACAAAAAATAGACCTCATTGTGCTTATATAATTCAAAGGCGGTTTCCCCTGAATACTATTTTGGTCAACCCATATTTGTCCTCCATCAATTGTTTTTAATAGCAGTGAATTTTCTCCGCAAGCAAAACCGATAGTATCATTTAAAAAGGAAACATCATATAAACAATAATTAGGAACTGAGTAAATTTTATTCCAAGAAATTCCTCCATCACTTGTTTTATAGATTGCGCCCAACTGTCCTTTAATACCTCCGCAAGCATAACCATTAGTGCTATTAACGAATGTTATACTTTGAACATTTACGTTTTCATTTACACTTAATTTAATATAATCGATTACTATTTGTTGTTCTTTTTTGCAAGAAGAGAAGGTGAAAAGAAATAACATTATACAGATAATGTTATAACGACTATTTTTAAATTGCAAGTTCATTCTATGGAGTAACATTTGCTAAAATTAAGATTTTATTGCCTTTTTAAAACGAATAATATCAACTTCCTTATCAAGGGGAGTTTTGTTTTCGAGAAAATAGGCAAACTGGTTAGCAAAAAATGGGGACAACATTACGCCTTTGGTTCCCATTCCGTTGAATACTGCCAACTGAGGATGCTCGGGATGTAGCCCAATAAGTGGTCTGCGGTCGCTTACCGTTGGACGGATTCCTGCTTGCTGATTCACTATTTCGAAGGGAACTTTTAGTGCTTTTTGGAGCTTTTCTACCAATTCTAATCTTCCTTTTTCGGTTGTATTTTCTGTAAGGTCATTCCATTCGTAAGTTGCCCCTACCTTATAAGTACTATTTCCGATTGGGAGAATAAAAACAGCTTTATTGATGACAATTTGAAACGGAATGGAATGCTCGTGAGGCAATTTTATGGTAAGCGTTTCTCCTTTTGTAAGTTTAAAAGGCAACCATTTGAAAAACGGATTTTCAGTTGCTTTATATCCTTCACAAAAAATAATTTTTTCAGCAGAAATGTCTGTATAAGAAACTGATTTTTCTTGCATTAAAACTTTAGAATAATCAAAATTCTCTTCTATAAAATGATTGTCTTTTTTCAAATATTCTTTGCAAGAAGTTAGAAATCTTACCGTGTCTAAATTCCCTGCATGTATCACTTCAGATATTCCCAATGGATTGTAAACAATGCCACCCAAGTCTTCGGTATAAATTACTTCATTCAAATATTTTCCTATTGATTCTTCCGTTTTTTTCAACCAAAGTGTTTTTTCTTGTTCTTCAGCAAATGGTTTTAAGATGCGTTTTGAAAAGTAGAATTCTGCTCCCAATAATTTTTCCATTTCAGGATAAAAAGAATCCATATAAGGAAGCAAATCATCTGCCAACCAACTTTTAACAAGTCGTTTAAAAACGACAGGGTTGTATAAACCGGCAGCAACTTTTGAAGCTGTTGAAGGGTTTGCATCATCTATTACAATAACAGATTTACCCTTTTTTAAAAGTGTTAATGCGAGGACGCTTCCGGCTAAACCTTGTCCTACTATTATATAATTAACTTTTTTACTCATATTAATGATACTGAACCTTAAAATTACTGCTAAATCTTTGATTAAAAATTTTTATCTTGCATCCCAATGAACCTCATCCGTCCTTCGGATACCTTCTCCATTTGGAGAAGGGAAGCGGAAGAAAATTATTAATATGGAAAAACCAACAATAGGAAGAAGAGAGCACGTTGACTTTCCCGAATTGGGTTTGTATGGGATTACCGCAAAAATAGATACGGGAGCTTATACAACGGCTTTGCATTGCCATGATATTAGGGAAGAAAATGGAGTTTTGTATTTTAAACTATTAGATCCAACACATCCGGATTATACAGCAAAAGAATTAAGTTTTAAGGAGTATTTCCAAAAAGAAATCAAGAATTCTTTTGGGGAATCCGAAAGGCGATACATTATAAAAACAATTGTGAGAATTGGGAAGAAACGCATAAAATCAGTAATTTCGTTAAGCGACAGGGGAACAATGCGTTATCCTGTTTTGATAGGAAGAAAGTTGTTGAAGCATAAATTTGTGGTGGATGTTAGTTTATTGTTTAATGTGAGTGCTACGAAAGAATAAAAAAATAGAACGCAGATTATCACGATTTAAAAGAATTTTTATTTGTTGGAGTAAAGGATTAAAACGGATTTGTTTTTTTGCTTTAGTAAAAAAATTTAAGATTAACAAAAAAGTATATAAATGAAAATAGCAATTTTATCGCGCGGACCTAAACTGTACTCTACTCGTAGATTGCTTGAAGCTGCTGAACAACGCGGACATGAAGTGGTTGTACTCGATCACCTGAAATGTGTTTTGGTTATTGAAAAAGGACATCCACACATTTTTTATGGCGGAAAAGAAGTAGTTGGAATTGATGCTATCATTCCGCGTATTGGAACTTCTGTTACATTTTATGGAGCAGCAGTTGTTCGTCAGTTTGAACAGATGAAAGTTTTTTCTTCTGTTGAATCACAAGCATTGGTTCGTTCACGTGATAAATTACGCAGCTTACAATTATTAGCAAAAGCAGGATTAGGGATGCCCAAAACAGCTTTCGCTTCTATTCCAAAAAATATTGAAAATGTATTGGAGCAAGTTGGTGGTGCTCCAGTTGTAATTAAATTACTAGAAGGCACACAAGGCATCGGAGTTATTTTGGCGGAGACACATAAATCTGCAAAATCGGTTATCGAATCTTTTCTTGCTTTGAAAGCAAACATCTTGGTTCAAGAGTTTATTAAAGAAGCTGGTGGTGCCGATATCAGAGCATTTATTGTAGATGGAAAAATTGTTGGGGCAATGAAACGTCAAGGATTACCAGGTGAATTCAGAAGTAATTTGCATCGTGGTGGAAGTGCTAATGTAATTGAGTTGACAAAAGAAGAAAGAGAAACAGCGATTAAAGCAGCAAAAAAATTAGGATTAGCAATTGCAGGAGTTGACATGTTGCAATCTTCACGCGGACCATTGGTGATGGAAGTAAATTCTTCTCCAGGACTGGAAGGTATTGAAGGTGCAACAGGAGTTGATATTGCGTCAAAAATTATTGAGTATGTGGAGAGGAACGAGTTTAATCATGAACCTTAAGGTTACAGATAATGAATCGTAAATCAATTTTCTTTTTTTTATTTCTATCCCTTCTTTTGTGCAATATATCTATTGGACAAACAGATAGTACAAAATCTAGAAAAACATCCCTTTCTTTTTCAGTAAGTAATAATGGACAAGTAGATCATTCCATCCATAATTTTTATCGTCAAGATACAGAATTCTTAAACTTCCTTTTTAATACTCCAACTAGTAAACAAGCAGAAATAAAATACAATATCTCCTTTTCATACTTGAATAGTAAAAAAATTGTAAGTGGGGTAAAACTAGGGTATCAATCAATAATTAACAAGTATAGTACATCCGACTACACCTCTGAAATTGAAGGGGAAGGAAGCCAATCCATTTACAATATAAATCCTTCGCTTGGTTATGCTATTAATAATAAAAAATTAGACTTCATTGTTGGATTACAAGTACCATTATTTATCATTGGGAGCTATAAATATACAAGTACAGAAAAAAATTATAGAACGAACGTCTCGGGAGATCGAGAATTACAACACACTAGTGAAACAGAAACAAATATTCATGGCGGATATATTACAGGACTAAATAGTTTTCTAAATATTCGATATTCATTCAATAGATTTTTCATTTTTTCAGAAGTTGCTACAGGGATTTTATTTGCATCAACTGGTGCAACTTACTCAACAGAAACTACAACACAATATTCAGGGTCTTATTTTCCAAGTTCTCCTCCCAATTATTCATCTAGTAATTCAGATTACACTTTAAAGAAAACATATTTTTCTTCTCCAGAATTTTCATTAGGAATTGGATTAAAATTTTAAACATGACCTACTCAAACAAAAACATCCACATCAACGGAATGGACATCAAGCCAGGACAAAATGCTCAGGTGAGTTTGAATTGGTATCAGTTGCCTACAAAAACAGTTATTGAGATTCCTGTTTATGTTTTTCGTTCTAAAAATTCTGGTCCTGTTTTATTGATTCTTGCCGGAATGCATGGCGATGAAATTAATGGTATTGAAATTGTTCGCAGACTCATTACACGTGATGATGTAAAAAAACCATTGTGCGGAACAATCATTGCAATTCCAGTTATCAATATTATTTCTTTTTTATCGGGGTCTCGAGATTTGCCTGATGGCAGAGATTTGAACAGGTGTTTTCCCGGAACAAAAAATGGTTCATTGGGTGGCAGAATTGCTTACGATTTAATGAATGAAATTATTCCTCAAATTGATTTCGGTATCGACTTTCATACAGGTGGTGCTAAAATTAATAACTATCCGCAATTACGTTGTGTGTTTAGTAATAAAGTCAATTTAGATTTAGGAAAAAAATTCTCTCCTGCACTTATTATTAATTCTCCTTTTCGCGAAAACACTTTACGAAAAGAGGCATCCCGAAAAGGAAAATCTATTTTAGTTTTTGAAGGAGGAGAATCTTCTCGCTTCGATTATTTATCTATTAATGAAGGAATGAATGGCTGCATCCGATTGATGAAGCATTTAAAGATGATTAAAACAGATATTCCAAATAACCCTACGGTTTTGTTACATAAATCTATTTGGGTAAGAGCAAAATCTTCCGGCTTATTTCATACTTCCAAAACAAATGGCTCTCATATTCAAAAAGGAGAAATTATTGGAAAAATTTGTGACCCTTACGGAGAACATGATGAAAAATTAATTTCGCCAGCCGATGGTTATATTGTTGGAATCAACAACCAGCCTGTAGTTAACCAAGGTGATGCTTTGATGCATATTGGGATTGAGGAGTAAAAACGGGTGCTAATAAAAAATAGACTCCGACTATTAACACATAAGTATTTTTCCATTCTCATCATTTTGCAGAAAATTTAAATAGAAAGAATATGTTTTTTATGTCAATAGTCGGAGTCTAATATATTCGTATTGATTTTTGTTAAAAAACAGAACGAGATACTCCCTCGTCCTGCTTTTATTTTAATTATTCCAATCACAAACAAGTGTTAACCGTTTTTTGGAATATATAAAATGCTATTCAATTGCACAGTTGATAGTATAATTACCCCAAACATCTGTTCCAGTTGATGTATTCTCATTACATCTATCTTCTGCTCTTTTGCGAGTATCATTATAAGTATAAATCGAATAATTTTGAGTTGAAGTCCCACTTCCTGTAGTATAGGTTTTAGAACATTTACATGTGTAATTTTTTTTGCACGACACCATTGTTGTCCCAACAAATAACAATACCCCTGCTAATAAAATTGAATTTTTCATTTTCTTATTTTTAAATTGTGTTTAATTATTATGTCACAAAGGTGCACTCATTTGCGAATAAGAATGTTACACGACTTCTGGAATAAGTTACATAATTCACATGGGAAGAGGAAAGTTAGAATGGAATGCAAGAGGCTAAAAGACAATTTTTCTTGCGATAGAAAACACACCCCTTGCCCCTCTCTAGAGGGGAATAGATTCTACAACGACTAAATTTTTAGTGAAACAAAAAAATCTTACAGAAAAATGCTATTTGATAACTCCCAACTCTTTACCTACTTTTTCGAAAGCAGCCAAAGCTTTATCTAAATGTTCTTTTTCGTGAGCGGCTGAAAGTTGAACTCTGATTCGTGCTTTATCTTTTGGAACAACAGGGAAGAAAAATCCAATCACATAAATTCCTTCATCCAATAATTTTGCAGCAAACTGTTGTGCTAATTTTGCATCATATAACATTACAGGAACAATGGCTGAATCACCTTCTTTAATTTCTAATCCTACTTTTTTAATTCCTTGTTTGAAGTAATTAACATTCTCTTCTAATTTATCGCGCAATGAAGTTGTTTCACTTAACATATCTAATACTGCGATAGATGCACCAACAATATGTGGAGCTAATGAGTTGCTGAATAAATACGGACGAGAGCGTTGACGTAATATTTCAATCACTTCTTTTTTTCCAGAAGTAAATCCGCCCATTGCACCACCCAAAGCTTTTCCTAATGTTCCTGTAACTATATCTACACGGTGCATTACATTTTTCAATTCAATAGTTCCTCTTCCTGTTTTTCCAATGAAACCACTTGCGTGACTTTCATCCACCATCACCATTGCATTGTATTTATCAGCCAAGTCACAAATTTTATCTAAAGGAGCAACAAAACCATCCATAGAAAAAACACCATCGGTAACGATCAATCTGAAACGCTGTTTTTGTGCTGCTTTCAATTGCTCTTCCAAATCAGCCATGTCACAATTTTTGTATCGGTAACGTTGTGCTTTACACAAGCGCACTCCATCAATAATAGAAGCATGATTTAATTCATCCGAAATAATTGCATCTTCTTCACCCATCAATGGTTCAAATACTCCACCATTTGCATCAAAACAAGCTGCATATAAAATCGTGTCTTCTTGTCCGACAAATTTTGAAAGTTTTTGTTCTAATTCTTTATGAATATCCTGTGTTCCGCAAATGAAACGAACACTGCTCATTCCGTAACCGTGACGATCCAATGTTTTATGAGCCGCTTCCACCACTTTCGGATGAGAGGATAATCCTAAATAATTATTCGCACAGAAAATAATTACATCCTTGCCATTTACTTTTACAACTGCTCCTTGCTCCGAAGTAATCACACGTTCGCGCTTGAATAAACCTGATTCTTCAATGTTTTTTAATTCTGTTTGAAGATGATCTTTGAAATTTCCGTACATGTTTTTTGTTTGATGATTGATGTTTGATTATTGAGTCGACATTGTTTCCGTTCAATAACAATATTTTCTTTGCGTTTGTGTATACAATTATTTTTCTAAGAGTGCTTTTAAGTTTGCTAGCCCTTTATTAAAATCTTTTAAAACCGAACCTTTCATAAATGGAAATATGAGATTGAAAGGACGTGGTGATTTTCCATGCATTGCCCAAACGATTTTTGTTTTATTTCCTTCAATAGTTGTAGTAGCAAAATAAACCTTGTTGGTTACTTTGAATGGTTTTTCAAAACGCAATTCTATATCAATGCGTTCGCCATCTGTAATTTTTTCAATTTCTTGTGCTCCTTTCCCTGATTTCTTTCCTTCCCAAGAGGAAATAAAACCAACAGTAGAATCTATTCCTATAAATTCCTGTTTCATTTCGGGATCCATTTTAGCCCAAACACTCCAGTCGTTTTGTTTTTTTAATGATTTCAAATATTCAAAAACTTCTGCTTTGGGTTTATTTATGACAATTTCTGCTTTGTGTTCAAAAGCGGTTGGGACAACAAAAACTAACACAATTATTAGCAATACAATACTTTCAATAATAGTTATAACAATCATACTGTTTTTTTTAATTGTTGATTCTTTCTAACAAAAATATAGAAAATTTCCTTTAAATTGCGATAATTAAAAAAGATTAAAAATGAAGAAAATAATGTTGCTAGGCTCAGGCGAGCTTGGAAAAGAATTAGTCATCGCATTAAAGCGATTGGGGCAATATGTAATAGCGGTTGACTCGTACAATGATGCTCCAGCACAGCAAGTAGCGGACGAAAGAGAAGTAATCAATATGTTGGATGGATCTGAACTAGACAGAATAGTAGCCAAACATAAACCAGATTTGATTGTTCCAGAAATTGAAGCCATACGTACTGAGCGTTTTTACGATTATGAAAAACAAGGAATAACTGTTGTGCCGAGTGCAAAGGCAGCGAATTTTACTATGAACAGAAAAGCCATTCGTGATTTAGCTTCCAAAGAATTAAAATTAAAAACAGCTAAATATGAATATGCTAATAATTTTGAAGAATTAGTAGCCGCAGTAAAAATAGTTGGAACGCCTTGTGTTGTAAAACCATTGATGAGTTCATCCGGAAAAGGACAAAGCGTTATTAAAACAGAAAGTGATATTCAAAAGGCTTGGGATTATGCACAAGCTGGAAAACGTGGAGATTATTCTGAAGTGATTGCAGAAGCATTCGTAAAATTTAATTCGGAAATTACATTATTGACGGTTACACAAAAAAACCTGCCCACCGGACAGGCAGGCGGGAAGACCTTATTTTGCCCACCAATCGGCCACCGGCAAGAGCGTGGTGATTATCAGGAAAGTTGGCAGCCTGCAGAAATAAATGCAGAACATTTAAAAGAAGCTCAACACATGGCTGAACAAGTTACAAAAGCATTAACTGGTTCAGGATTATGGGGAGTAGAATTTTTTCTTGCCGATGATGGTGTTTATTTTTCAGAATTGTCTCCTCGTCCGCACGACACAGGAATGGTAACATTGGCAGGAACGCAAAATTTTTCTGAATTTGAATTACATGCTCGTGCAATTTTAGGATTCCCTATTTCTGATATCACTTTAGAAAGAGTTGGTGCGAGTGCAGTGATACTCTCAGATAAAGAAGGAACAAATCCAACATTTACTGGATTAGAAAACGCAATGAATCATACACAAAGTGATATTCGCATTTTTGGAAAACCTGTGACTCGTCCGTATAGAAGAATGGCCGTAGCTTTAACGTATGATAAAGTAGGAAGTGATGTGAATAAGGTGAAAGAGAGAGCGATTAGCATTGCGAAGGAAGTAAGTGTTCAACCAAAATAAACCTCACCTCTAGCCCCTCTCCAATTGGAGAGGGGGACAGATTTGTCTTTGCAATTTAAATTCGAGAGAGAATATTGGTTATTTCTACAAATAAAATATTATCTTTCATATAAAATAATTCAACATGGAAAATAACACGCAGACATTAGAAGAAATTCAGGATTTTAAAGGGAAATATCCAAAACAATTATGGTATTTGTTTTTCTCTGAAATGTGGGAGCGCTTTTGCTTTTATGGAATGCGAGGCATGCTGGTATATTTTATGGTGACCGAGCTTATGATGCAGGATAAAGAAGCCAATCTTCAATATGGTGCTACTCAAGCCTTTGTTTATGCTTTTACATTCATTGGTGGTTTGTTTGCTGATAAAATTTTAGGGTTTCGTAAATCACTTTTCTGGGGTGGATTATTAATGATTACTGGTAGCTGCATTTTAGCAACCAATCCACATGATTTTTTCTTTTTAGGAATAAGTTTTACAATTATCGGTACAGGATTTTTCAAACCAAATATTTCTACGATGGTTGGTTCTCTTTATAAAAAAGGAGATGGAAGAACCGATGCAGGATTCTCATTATTTTATTCAGGAATAAACATTGGCGCACTTGCCGGGGGTTACGCATGTATCTATATAGGTAAAAATTATTCCTGGCATTTGGCTTTTGGTTTGGCTGCAATCGTAATGACCATAAGTTTAGTGACATTTGTTTTCACACAAAAATCACTCGGTCCTATTGGATTATCTCCATTGAAAGAAGAAGAAGGAAAAAATAAAAAATGGTATGAGTATGCTGTTTACGCAGGTTCGCTTGCTATCATTCCAGTTATAATGGTAATGGTTTCAAAAACACAATATACCGATTGGTTTATGTACACGATTGGCCCATGTGTGCTTCTTTATTTAGGGTACGAGATGTCAAAATATTCAGTTGCAGAAAGAAAAAAATTAGCTGCTGCAATGATTTTTATTTTGTTTTCTATTTTATTTTGGGCGTTTTTCGAACAAAGCGGTGGTTCATTAAGTTTATTTGCTGCGAGCAATTTAGATAATACTGTATTAGGAATTCCACTGGATCCGAATGGCGTAAACAATGCTTCCAACTCGCTCTTCGTAATTATTTTTGCTCCAGTCCTCGGATTGATTTGGATTGCAATGAACAGAAAAAATATTGAACCAAATACTGTTGTTAAATTCGGACTCGGCTTTATCTTTTTAGCGATTGCATTTTATGTATTCTTTACAACACGTTTTTTTGCTGATATCAACGGGATGACCTCTTTGGATGTTTTCACCTTAGCATATTTTGTCATCACACTGGGTGAATTGTGTTTATCTCCAATCGGATTATCTATTATGACAAAATTATCCCCAAGGCCTTTGCAAGGAGTGATGATGGGTATGTGGTTTTTGGCGAGCGCTTACGGACAATATGTTGCAGGAATACTTGGGGCTGGAATGGCAACGACAAATGAAAATGCTTCATTGACAGAGAAATTAATTGCATATACCGATGGATATAAGCAGCTTGCCATTTATGCTCTTATTGCAGGTGTTGTTATGATTTTAATTTCACCTATCGTTCGTAAATTGATGCAAGAGGTAAAATAATTTTGCCAACTCCAATCGATATAAATCAATTTTTACAACTTTCGGAAACTCATCCGATACTGGATGTCCGTACTCCTGCTGAATTTGCACAAGGCCATATTATCTGTGCTCAAAATCTTCCCTTGTTCACTAATGAAGAACGAGCAATTGTTGGAACGCTTTATAAAAAAGAAGGAAAGCAACCTGCTGTTTTGAAAGGATTAGAAATAGTCGGACCGAAACTTCATGAATATGTTAAAGAAGCCATCAAATTAAATCAGAGCGAAACATTTTTAATTCATTGCTGGCGGGGCGGAAT
>JAYVZC010000522.1:0-2460 GCA_043783695.1 Bacteroidota bacterium | reverse complement strand
ACCATACTTACAAATCAACAAGTTAAAAATATATGCAGATATGACTATATCTTTTTAGCTCCATATTGGACTAATACTTATTAAGTATTGGTATTACTCTTAAAATTGGCGATAAAAGAACTGTGTTATAATAAGAGAGGCGATTCACTTATTATAAGTTGCACGCCTCTTAAAATTTATTTACTACTAACTTCCGCACGCTTCACAATCATCCTTGTTATCAATTGAACAAGTTATTTGTGCTGCTTTAATTGCTTCTGCTTCTAGTAATGCTTGGCGTTCTGCACTTATTTGTTGTTGACGCTCCATAATCAAAACATCTTCGTTACCTAAAACTTCTGGTGCTTCTTTTTCTATTGCATCAACTGTAAATTTAATTGCATCAGCTGCAGCTTTTGTACGTAAGTAATACATTCCGGTTTTTAATCCTGCTTTCCATCCATAGAAATGCATAGAAGAAAGTTTTGCGAAGTTTGCATCTTGTACAAACAAGTTCAAGGATTGTGACTGACAAATATATGCTCCACGGTCGGCAGCCATATTGATAATTACTTTTTGAGAAATTTCCCAAACTGTTTTGTACAATGCTTTTACGTTATCAGGAATTTCGTTTATTCCTTGTACCGAACCGTTTGCTACAATGATTTTGTTTTTCAAACCATCGTTCCAAATTCCAAGTTTCACTAAATCTTTCAATAAGTGTTTGTTTACAATTACAAACTCTCCGGACAATACTCTTCTTGCATAAATGTTAGAAGTGTATGGTTCAAAACATTCGTTGTTTCCTAAAATTTGAGAAGTGCTTGCAGTTGGCATTGGCGCTAACAATAAGGAGTTACGCACACCGTATTTAATTACTTCTTCTTTCAAAATATTCCATTCCCAACGTGGAGATGGAGTAACGTTCCACATATCAAATTGGAAAATTCCTTTTGATACTGGTGAGCCAGCGTATGATTCATACGCACCATCTATTTTCGCAAGATCTTTAGATGCTGTCATAGAAGCATAATAAATTGTCTCATGAATTTCTTTGTTCAAAGCAACTGCTTCCGGAGAATCGAAAGGGAAACGCATTAAGATGAATGCATCTGCTAATCCTTGTACACCAATTCCAATCGGACGGTGACGCATGTTAGAATTACGTGCTTCAGCAACCGGATAATAATTGCGGTCGATAATTTTATTTAAGTTTTTTGTAATCACATAAGTGATATCAAATAATTTTTGGTGATCAAATTTTCCATCTTCAACAAAGCGAGGCAATGCGATAGATGCAAGGTTACAAACTGCGATTTCGTCTGGTGCAGTGTATTCAATAATTTCGGTACACAAGTTTGAGGACTTAATTGTTCCCAAATTTTGTTGATTGCTTTTTGAGTTACAAGCATCTTTATACAACATGTATGGATTGCCTGTTTCAATTTGTGAATCGATGATAGCTGTCCAAAGTTCACGTGCTTGAATTGTTTTACGAGCTTTACCTTCTTGTTCGTAACGAGTGTAAAGTGCTTCAAATTCTGCTCCCCAACAATCTGCTAATCCTGGAGCTTCATTCGGACAAAATAAACTCCATGTGCTATTTTCTTCCACACGTTTCATGAATAAATCTGGAGTCCACATTGCTGTAAACAAATCACGAGCACGAGCTTCTTCTTTACCTGTGTTTTTACGAAGGTCTAAGAATTCATAAATATCAGCATGCCAAGGCTCTAAATAAATCGCAAAAGAACCTTTACGTTTTCCACCACCTTGATCCACATAACGAGCTGTATCGTTGAATACACGCAACATTGGAATAATACCGTTTGAAGTACCGTTTGTTCCACGGATGTAAGAACCCGTAGCGCGAATGTTGTGAATGCTCAATCCAATTCCACCAGCACTTTGTGAAATTTTTGCGCAAGATTTTAATGTATCATAAATACCATCGATGCTATCATCTTTTACAGTAAGTAAAAAACAAGATGACATTTGAGGTTTAGGAGTTCCGGCATTGAACAATGTTGGAGTTGCATGTGTGAACCAACGCTCCGACATTAAGTTATACGTTTCAATTGCAGAAGCAATATCATCTTTGTGAATACCAACAGCCACACGCATTATCATGTGTTGGGGACGTTCAGCAACTTGTCCGTTCAATTTTAATAAATACGAACGCTCCAAAGTTTTGAAACCAAAATAATCGTAACCGAAATCACGGTCGTAGATAATTGTTGAATCTAATTCCTGAGCATTTTTTTGAATGATCTCGTGAACATCATCAGCAATAAGCGGAGCTTTTTTTCCTGTTTTCGGATCGATATAATTG
Organism: Bacteroidota bacterium; assembly: GCA_043783695.1. GTDB lineage: Bacteria > Bacteroidota > Bacteroidia > 2-12-FULL-35-15 > 2-12-FULL-35-15 > 2-12-FULL-35-15. The sequence goes on along the minus strand of JAYVZC010000522.1, from coordinate 149 downwards.
TACAACGCTTCCATCGTTTTCGAAAACGATTTGTTCGTGTTCTTGTGCAGGTTAGAAACTGCTATGCGAGACGCCAATAGCGCATAGTCGGGATGTTTTGTGGTAAGCGAAGCAGCAGTTTCAGCAGCTAAGTTATCCAATTCGCTGGT
>JAYVZC010000521.1:0-2463 GCA_043783695.1 Bacteroidota bacterium | reverse complement strand
GCATTGGTTCCGGGAATGATTTCTCCGGCTATGGGTTGTAATGAACATTTAGGTTGGGCAATTACGTTCAATTGGCCCGATTATGTGGACATCTACAAGATGGAAATCAATCCTACAAATAAAAATCAATACAAGTTTGATGGAGATTGGTATGATTTTGATGTAAGAAAAATACCTTTGAAAGTAAAGACAAAGTTTGGTAAAGTAACTGTTAAAAAAGAAGCCTTGTGGTGTTTGTATGGTCCTGCATATCGAACAGAAAATGGAATTTATGCTTTGAGATATAATACCATGTCGAATGTAAAAGCCGCTGAAGAATGGTTCACAATGGCAAAAGCAAAGCAATATGCCGATTTTTACAAAGCTGCTGAAATGAAAGGCATTCCGCTTTTTAATTTTGTGATGGCAGATGATAAAAATAATATTTTTTATCTTTTTAATGCCGCATTACCAATTCGTAATGCTGATTTCAATTGGCAGAAAACAGTGCCTGGCAATACTTCAAAAACATTTTGGAGTACGTTTTATCCAATTGCACAATTGCCTCAAAAGTACAATCCCCAATGTGGATACGTATACAATACCAATAACACACCTTTCCACTGTACTGCTTCATCAGAAAATCCTAACGAATTTTCGTTCAATAAACAATCGGCTTTTGATTGGAATAGAATTAACAATCGAGAGCTTCGATTCAATGAATTGATGAAAGACAAAACGCAAATTTCATTTGAAGAGTTTAAAAAAATAAAATACGATTGTGCGTATCCAACAAAACAAGGTGGCATCTACAAAACATTTAAACCCATTTACGATTTAAAAGAATCGGATTATCCGGATATTTCAGATGCTATCATTAAATTAAAAAAATGGAATTTTACAGGTTATGCCGATAATCGTGAAGCAGCATTAGTTGCTCTCACTTTTGATTATATCTTCAAGAAAAAAAATGCAGCTTATAACGAACTAGAAACTGGTGTTGAATATTCTACTGAGATACTTGTTGAAGCTATTCGTTATGCTAAGAAAGAAATGATTAAATATCACAAATCAATTGATGTTCCTTTTGGTGATGTTCAACGTTTAATGCGAGAAGATAAAAGTTTTCCTGTTTACGGTTTTCCGGAATGCCTTAAATCAATGGCAAGTGAAGTTACTAAAGATGGTTTTTTGAGGGCTCAAAATGGCGATTCATTTATCATGTTTGCAAAATATTCTAAAACAGGAAACACTTTTGAAACAGTTGTGCCTTACGGAGAATCAAGAAGAAAAGGAAGTCCGCATTTAACCGATCAAATGGAATTATACAGTCAACAAAAAACAAAACCAATAACGCTTGATAAAGCAGAAGTGCTCAAAACCGCTGTCCGTATTTATCATCCTCAATAAATAGTTTAAATTTACAGTATGACGATTAAAAATGATTTGATTCTAAGAGCAGCAAGAGGTGAGACAGTAGAACGTACTCCTGTTTGGCTGATGCGTCAGGCCGGAAGAGTATTACCCGAATACCGTGAAGTAAGAGCAAAAATGGGTGGATTCAAAGAATTGGTGGAAACGCCCGAATTCGCTTGCGAAGTGAGTATTCAGCCTGTCGATATTTTAGGTGTAGATGCAGCCATCATCTTTTCTGATATTTTAGTTATTCCCGAAGCAATGGGTTTGCCATATCAAATGATAGAAGCAAAAGGTCCATGGTTTGAAAAAACAATTCAAGCTGCTGCTGATATAGCACAAATTCGTGTTGCTCAGGCCGAAGATTTGCATTATGTTATGGACGCAATTAAACTTACGAAGAAAGAATTAAATGGAAGAGTTCCATTGATTGGATTTGCCGGTGCTCCCTGGACAATATTTGCTTACATGATAGAGGGGAGTGGAAGCAAAACTTTTTCTAAAGCAAAAAAATTCTTGTACACTCAACCGGATTTGTCGCATCAACTTTTGCAAAAAATTACGGATAGTACTATCAATTATTTGAAAGGACAAATTGTTGCCGGAGCAGATATGTTGCAATTGTTTGATAGTTGGGCAGGAGTATTATCTCCTGAACAATACAGCGAGTTTGCATTAAAGTACATTTCTCAAATATGCGATGCCATCAAAGATGTACCCTTTACCGTTTTTGCTAAAGATGCACATTTCGCTCGCAAACAAATGGGTTTGTTGAACTGCGATGCAATTGGCTTAGATTGGACAATGAATATTGCGGAATCGCGTTTACTTATTGGCGAAAATAAAACACTTCAAGGAAATATGGATCCTTGTTTATTGTATGCAGATTATGCTACGATAAAATTGAAAACACAAGAAATGTTAAAAGCTTTTGGTCCACACCGTCACATCGCCAATTTGGGTCACGGTTTGTATCCCGATATTGAGAAAGATAAAGTGAAATGCTTTGTGGATACAATAAAAGAATTCCGCTTTTAAAACTGAATGAAACAAAAAATAAAAAATAAC
>JAYVZC010000520.1:0-13542 GCA_043783695.1 Bacteroidota bacterium | reverse complement strand
ATAGTTCTTGCCCAAACACTATCTCCATTTTGATTGCATTTCTGAATAAGAAATTTACTATGTAAGCCTATCCCTGCGTTTTGTAAAGTATCATATTGGCCTACCATTATCAAGCTTTTATCAGTTAATTCCTTAATAAGATATAATCCATTTAATATGGAGGGGTCACCAAATTCTTTTGACCAAATGATTCCTCCACTAATATTAAATTTCACTATTTGTCTTTTCATCTTTTGAAAAGAACCAATTGGAATGCCTGTCGAATTAGTTCCACAAGCAATAAAATTATTGTCGAAAGAAATGAGCAAACTAGCGAACCCTCCTCCAAAAGTGCCACTGAAACCATATTGATTTAATTTATTTCCTAAATTGTCAGTAACAATTACGAGGGATTTGGTATCATAAGATGGTGGCGGACCATGAATTCCAGCTATAACATATTTGTTCGTTGTAGTATCATATACAACACTATTGCCATGAATGAGATAAGTATTAGTATTAATTTTCTTTCTCCATTGTTCGTTTCCAAGCGAATCTATTTTTAATAATAAGATTGATTCAGCTGTTGTATCTGCAATCCAGCCAGTGATGATAAATCCTAAATCGGGGGTTGCTGAAATCCCCTCAGATACGATCCATTTTTCGGGTCCGGTATATTCCTTCTGCCAAATAGTATCACCATTCAAATTGAATTTAATCAAAACACTGGAAGTTATAGATCCTGTTTTAACAACTGGACACGTGATATACAAGAATGTATCTTTTTTTATTGTCCATTTAGTAGAATAGTCATGAGCGTATTGAAAAGAAGGAGAACCGTATTTTTTTACCCATAATTGATTTCCCAATGTGTCAACTCCAAGAATTGTCAATTGATTATAACTAAATCCACCAGCAGAAGTATCAACAGTAATTCCTGATACAATATAGCCAGAATCGGTCGTAATGACATCATAGCTTTCAGATGCAAATGGTGACAAATTATAGAATTGTTTAAATCTAACGGAAGGCTGAGAAAACCCTCCGTTAGAAAAGAAGATAACAAGAAAAACAACTATGTATTTTTTCATTTTTAAAACAATGAAATATTATTTTGTCAATACAAGTTTTTTATTTTCAAGAAGTTTACCATTTACATACAATGAAACAAAATAGATTGATTTATTTAATACTTGCGTATTGTACTGATACACTTCTGAATTTTTTATTTGAATTTTATCTACTAACTCTCCCAAAATATTTCTGATTTCAATAACTCCAATTTCTGAATCATTGTTACTGAATACAATATTTAAAAAATCATTAGTTGGATTTGGATACAATGAAAGTAAACCACTACCATCTTTTAAAGACTCTATTGACTCTTGAGGAAGCATGCTACGATTTGCTTCAGGAAGCATTCTTAAAATAGGATATTGATAATTAAAAACTTGTTTTAAAAGAGCTTGGGCGTTTGGGCAACCTTGTTTAGTAAAATCATTCGCATAATCTTCAACTAGAGCCTTAGTTGCAGCATCGGTTTGCATTTTATAACATTTTTCAGGTGCTTGTTTTAATTCTATCAACAATTTTTGAAATCTGCAATAGTCATCTAATTGATTTATTGCCTCTAAAGAATCTATAATAGCTGTCGCTCTTATATAGTCTCCTTTTGCTGAATACACTTGAATCAAATCACATGTAATATCTTTTCGCGGATATGCCTTATACATAAATAACACACTATCCATTGAATTAGAATCAAGGGTATCGTTAAGAAAATATCTTATTTTGTCGTTAATGTATAGTTGCTGATCATAATTGGTTTGAATTATTTCCGCTTCTTTTGTCAGCCTAGCTGATATTCCATGTTGAGCAGCATCAATTTGATTTTGTATCCCATTGGGCAAGTTTAACGCATTTACTACTGCTTTTACCTCTGTTGTAACAGGTGAATTTGCAATAATAATTTCTTTAATATGTCCATTGGGGGGAGTTGGAAGTTTCGTTAAATAAGCAATTATTGTCGAATCGGACAAATAAGGAGATTTGCTCATTAATAAATTTTTTAACGTACCAGGTGACATACCACTATTTATAGAAGTAAGTAATGATGTTGTGTTTCCTCCATCAATTAAATTAGTGTAGGCTTGCTTTAAAGCTGTTAACGAATTTCCTAATTCAACAATTTTTGCAGTCATAGTAAGTTTAGAAAGTCCAGTTTTGTCTGCACAATCTGAGGTATAATTCAGAGGAATCATTGTTGTTATTACATTCACTAACCAGTCACTACAGCTTGGCTGTGGCAAAGGCTGAGTAATAGGATCTGAATTACATGCATGAATTACAGATTTCGTTGAATTATCAATCGGAAACTTATTTCTTGATCCACATATAGCGGAATATTGATTTCGTACCAAAGTTTTAGGATAACCTGGACCACTGTTGACTCCTTGAATAAAAGCTATGCTAGTGGGATAAAGACCAGTAATCCCTTGGTCGTATTGATTTCCTGAAAAAATATTACAATGCGAAGTTAATCCATCAACAAAGTTAGTTACACCGGAATTATCGCTAAGAGCAATAATTCCTGCAAGTAACCCGGTAAAAGTATTTCTATAAATTTCGTGCGCTCCTGTTTTTGAATCTTTTACATATATTCCAATATAGCCTCCAGATGTAGTAAAAAATTGATTATTTTGAATCTGATAGTATTTACAGAAATCCAAATATAATCCAGCATCCATAGGAGAATAAGTTCCCACATCAAAGCTGCAATTTATTACTGACGCATAATTTACACCTGCTAAATGCACTCCATCGTAGGTGAAATTTGTGAATTTTGCATGATTAATACTAAGATTAACTAGAGGATCAGAATTGCTAGAATTTATTCCATAATCAAGATGGTCAAACGTAGATCGTTTAATTGATGCTGTCGGACAAGGATATAGAAAACTTGAACAATAGTCATTAACATTATATTTTGCATCTATTGAATAAATTCCATTACCTGAGGCACCAGTTGGAAAATCGGCATAAGCAGAGTTGGAAAAATCGCATCCTAGAATATTTATGTTTTTCACAGCCCACATGGTTATATGAGCATTAGGAACTATTGTAGCAGAATGATTTGAATTAATGTCAAATTTGCAATTTTTAAAGTAACTTTTATTATTTGGTGCATAAGCTAAAAAAACAACATCCCCATTATTATTCAAGAAATTGGAATTTGAAGCGAAAACAATACCACCAAAGGAACCAAAATCGACACCACTGGCAGTATAGGTTCCCGTGTGAATACCCTTTTTTGCATTTTCAATAGTTGCATTATTTTTCATCTCAACAATTCCTTGATAAGGAGAAAGGCCGCCAGAGACAATTGTTTGAGGTTGACTAGTAGTTCCGCCAACTTCTACTCCTGCCCATTGGTTACCACAAGAATTTGTGAGTTTCCCCCCATCAATTAATAGTTTTGCATTAGGCATTACAATTAATTTAACTTCTGGGGCAAAAGAAGCTGTACCTTTAACCGTTAAGATTACACCTGGATTAATAATAACATTATTCCTAAATGCCTGGTAGGTTCCAACATCCCATGTTTGAGAATAGGTAACATTAATATCTCCGGCAATAGGAGCAAGAGCAGATTCATAGATTCCTCTTCCATGTGTGGCAGCTCTTATTATACCTGCGCAGTAATTGATTTGCAAATCAACTATTGTTGTTACAGGTAAATTTTGGTTAAAGCACTCCCATTGTGAAGATGGATCATTCGTTTTTCTATAAAAAACTCCAATATCCGTTCCTATATAAGCAGCATTGGCACCTTTTTCAAATACTATGCAGTTAACAGGAAATTCTCTCAACCCCTGAGAATAATCCGTCCAGCTGTTTCCGGCATCAAGTGAACGCATTACTCTATTATATCCAACTCCTCCAGAGCCCCAAATGCCATTGAATGTTACATAAATTTCAGCTGGATTATCTGGGTTTGTTATTATTCCAGTGATTCCGGCCCAACGTGTACCTCCTAATTCTCCGACAAAATCTTGTCCAACGTCAGTCATATCCGTCCAAGTTACTCCTCCATTAGTCGTTTTGAAGAATTTTTTATTTACTTTACATATTACAGGATAGATACAAATCGTACTACATGGTATTGTGGAAGCACAGTTTGTTGGACATGTGGAAACATCAACATTCCAGGTTGGCTCTCTAAATCCAACATATATAACATTTGGATTCGTTTCATTTACATCAAAAGCTGCAATGTATGAACAACTTCTCACTCCATTTGAAGCCGTAAAATTTGAAATTTTTGCAGATGGGGTTGTTAGCGATAAGGGTGATAAAGGCGAAGAATAAAGGTCATGCCAAGCAGCATAAAACTTATTGTTTGTTCTATTAACAACCATAGGTTTTTTTCCACCACCAGGTTCAGGAACTGTTACACCTATATAAGAAAGTCCCCCGTTAGACGACACACTTAATTGAATTGATGGAGGGCCGCAATCTACTTGTTTGAAAACAGTCAAAGAAGTTTGGTCAAAAGTACACTCATCTCCATCACAGGAAACGTTTACATTCCAAACACCATTTGAATATCGGTAAACATCATTATCTTGAGTACCTCCAACTAATAAATTGGGATTTTGTTCCGTGCCTCCAAAACCAATGAATTGAGTAATGTTTAAGCCTGTACCATTTAAGTTTACCCAATTAACAGGAAAACCAGCAGTATTAGAAATTTTAGAATATAAAATTCCACCATCTGTTCCGGCAAGTAAAAAATCTGCACTTCCAGATGCACTTCCGCTAACCAACTTTAAGGCTCGAATATCTGCATGTGTGTATGTGCCGTTATAAACAGCATTGTATGAAGTTACAGCTGCATATGAGGCTCCTCCATTAGTAGACTTATTCACTTTTCTTCCAGGCCAGTCATCGCCAATATACATAATGCTCTGATTTATTGACGAAACCACAAAATAAGGACCGTACATGTTTGTAGCTGTTTTCAATGTCCATGTATATCCGCCATCAATTGAAATATCAATTTTGTATCCTGGACCAGGATATAAAGCATAAATATTACTTCCTGCGACTGAAATTCTCACTCTGCTTGTTGGCAAAGTAGAAAGATTAGAATTAATAATTGTCCATTGAGATCCTGAAGCTAAGGAAGGATTATATCGCCATAATTTTGCTCCTGTAACGTATATTATATTTGCGTTTAATGGATCAATAGCAATATCATTAATGTCTTCGTAGGGAGGGTCTGCAGGGTTTAAAGAGATTGTGTAAGCTTTCAAACCAATAGAATTCCATGTTGTGCCCCCATCAGTTGTTTTATATACTTCAGTTCCTGTAGCAGCATATAAAATCTGATCATTAGCAGGATCCATGATTAATTTTTTCAAATTTATATATCCTCCTAATGTTGTAATATTCAATCCTGTTTCAGCCCATGTTAATCCACCATCAATTGATTTTAAAACTCCTAAACTATAAGCAGTAAATCTTTGTGGACCGTAAGAAATATATAAATCATGCTTTCCTAAAATATTAAATAATGGTGAAATAACAATGTCTGCAATTCCACTACTTGGAAGCCTTGTAATATCTGTTAAGTTTACCCATGTTGGATTTGTTGAAATTCCAGCATTTACGGTTTTAAATAAACCGCCATTTGATGCACCAGCATAAACAACATTAGGTTCACTTGGTAAAGCAGCAACAGCTGTAATCATTCCCATTGTTTGCAAAGGCATATTGTTTGGTCCCATCGAATACCAATATGATGGTATTGTTGAACCATTACATGTCGAACTAGCAATGTAGGATTTCATAGCTTTTGAAGCTGCACCAAAATCTCCTTTAGTAGAGCCAAAAGTATTAACACGGTTACTCCAAAGATTTTTCCAACGCTCGAACTCTTCCTCGGGTCCGTCTACTATACTTTGCGAGTGGGTTTTATAGAACTCTTCCCCTCTTTTTAAAATATCATAATAATCTGCACCCTGTTTATTCATTTCCAGGTCAAGATTGAATTCGATTAAATCGGATTGCGCATAAAATGAATGTGGCATAAAAAGCCAAACGATAAAAAAAAGTATCAGTTTTTTCATTTGGAGTGAGTTTAAGAATTATTATTATCGCTGAATTATAAATTTTATAGAATATGTTTCATTTTTTGAATAGGCAATTAAAATATATACACCGGGAGTATAATTTTCTGCTTTAATTTTAAAATCGCTTATTTGTTTTTCTGAAATGTTTAAAACAACTGCCCCGATGGAATTTATAATTCTTATTCCACTAATGTTTTTATCGGGAAGAATCACTCGTGATTCAGCATTCACAGGATTAGGAATAATTTTTATCGTTTCTATTTCGGATCTTAAGCTATTTGTTGATGTTATTAGTTGACATCCATAAGGAGATGAACCTCCTGTAAATATTGACCCTGTGCTATCCATAACACAAATTAAATTTGAGAACACCCCTGCTCCACAAACAAAACGCTCTATCAAGCCCAAGTTAGAGCCTATCCCTTCAATAAAGTAAAAGTAGGGAGGGACGCCTGCTGAACAATAGTCAAGATTCCAACGTTTGTGATATTGTGCATTTATCAATACAGAATCAATTGAGACTACAAAAGCATAAGTGTAAACAGGCGATAAAATTCCTTTCACAGTATCGCCAATATTTAAATTATAATCAAAAAGAAGTGAATCCGCATTTTCTGATTGGTAAATAAAGAAAACTTTCTTTGCAATAGTATCATCCCTTAATGCGCCTACATATCCTGGTATTAAACCGACAAAACAATTGGTAGATCCTGAAAAAATATATGGAGATCTAGTTATTTTTACATACGTTTTAGCATTAATAATCGTATCATTCCCCGTAGAATAATGGAAATAGTATGTGCTACTACAAGCTGGGGGGCCTGGATCATTCCTCACCAAATCAACTCGCCAATAAGCAGGATTTGGAAAAGGAATGTAGGAGGATTGAGCAACAATTAGCTTAAGTAACATTGATAAACAAAAAAGTGTAAGTAGGATTTTTTTCATGAGCTAGATATTTTTACTCTTTATCAAAAAAAACTATAACTAAAATTAGAATACCCAATAAAATTAGCCGTGTTTTTATGCAAAATAATTCAATAACTTTACCGATTGAGGGAGTAGCCCGATAGCTAAATTAAACATTGTATTTTAAAAAACCAAATTAAACCGAATAAATGTCATTATCAAAAAAATTACTATCAAAGAAAATAATTGATAATAAAATAAAAGCACAGAATAAAATAGTTATCACTTAAAAACATTTTAATGATTTCTACTCCTCAGTACATAAATCTGCTGTATAGCTGTCATGTCGTAATTTAAGTAAGTACTTGCAAAAATCAATAAATCGTTTATCTGTCACTAATTCTGTAAATAATCACCAAACGATGTAATCAATTTAAATAAATTCTCAAATTCATTCAAAGGTAATGTTTCTGCTCTATCATAAATATCGTGGTAGGCTTTTATTCCTCCCATGGTATAAATAAAAAATGCTTTCACTCCTTTTTCCGAAAAAAGATAATGATCGCTGTTAGCCGCTTTTCCTCTAATTTTTACATCTTTGATAAAATTATTTTGAGTATTTATTTCTTTTAATTTGTCAAACTCTTTTTTGAAAACAGAACCGTTCACCACCGTTATTCCTTCTTCTCCCGTTCCCATAATGTCCATATTCAAAACAAATTTAATATTCTTTAATGGAAATAAAGGATGCTCGGTATAATATTGTGAACCCAGCAAACCGACTTCCTCAGCACAAAACGACATAAATGCAATGGAATATTTTGGTTGATGTTCGGGCATAGAATAATATCTCGCCAGATTCAATAACATTGCGGAGCCGCTAGCATTGTCGTTGGCTCCCGGGAAATAAACAGCCTTTCCCATTTGACCGAGATGATCATAATGTGCTGTATAAACTATAAATGAATCGGGATAAACGGAGCCTTTGACATAACCGATTACGTTTTGAGATGGGTGATTTGGGATAAATTTAGAGTCAATTTTTAGTTTTCCCAAAAACACTTTATCATCATATTTAAAACTATCAGAAAGTATTTGAATTTTGGGTTTCGATACAAATTGAGACTGATCCCATGTTAACCTATTTACTAATTCGATAACACCATAAAAATTAAAACAATTTGATTTAACTTGTTTAAAATACTTTAACTTCTTTTTATCAAAAACCTTTCTATCATCTACTAAAACAAAACTTAATCCATTAGAATTGTTTATGTCCTTTTCAAATTTTTTAAACTTTTTTTCTGACGAAGCATTAGTGGAATCAAAAACATAAATAATAAAATCATCTCTTTCACATGGCAAAGAGGAAGCATCAATCAAGTAATTTTTTCCAGGTAATCCCTTAAAACAATATATTCCACTTCCTTCAATTGTACTTGATTTTTTATGTTTCTCAAGTATTGCTGCCTTCATAAAACCAAAAAGTATTGTATCAGGAAACGTATTCACAGCAAAACTAAATCGCTGATAATAATCATCACCAAAAGATTTTAATCCAAATTTCTTAAATTCTGTTTTGATATAATTGGCTGCAATGCTGTCACCGCCATTCACATATCCTCTTCCATGCATGCTTTCAGAAGCCATTGTATCAACTATCTTACGAGCGTAAGAATAAACTTCTCCTCCTACCTGTCCGGCAGGCGGGTTTTTTATTTCTTGGGAAATAAGTGATGAAGTGATAAGAAGCAAAACCAACAAGACCTCACCCTTTATCCCTCTCCGAAGAAGAGGGGTGTTAGTGGTAATATGTGAGTAATTTTTGGTGTGAGTAATTTTTTTCATAAGAGAAATCAAGCTCCCTCTCCTTTGGAGAGGGCTGGGGTGAGGCCTTAACTATACCGTCTATCCACCAAATCCAACAACCGTTTTATGCTTTCTTTTTCCATATCCCACTCATACAATTGCTGCAGATTACTAAAATAATCCATTGCCGATTCTAAACTTCCCGCTCCGTTTAATTGCTGAACGGCAATATTATACTCCTGCATACTCCCTTCAAATAATTCATTGGCAAATAAAAATCTATCGTTCAAACCAATTTCTTTTGTAATATCAGTAATCGCTGGTTTCTGAATTTTATTTGCGAATAATTTTTCTTCTTTCCCGTCTGTTCTGCCGGCAGGCTTTTCTACTTTTTTCTCTTGCTTTGGTTTTTCTGTAATAGGCGGAATTTCACTTCCAAACAAATCAATTGGCTTGTCAGAAATTTCTACTGATTTTACGATCACTTTTTCAAGCGTAGATTCTGAAGCTTTTGGGACATCAGGAGCAGTATTCAAATGATTAAAAACGATGGATTTTTGGTATAATTTTTCGATTTTATGAAGAATCAATTCCAATTCCAACTGTGGAATATGCTCCTTATCGCCTATGTTATCGGAGTGCTCCTTTATACTGTTAATCAAAGTGGCTATCTCTTTTCTGATGATGGACTTATCCATGATATTATTTTACTTGATTAAAAAACAAAACGCTTTTTTGACTAAATTTGTTGTGTTCTAAAACAAAGAGATTTATGTAAAAATATCCGTAGTTTTAGACATCCCATTGTTACCCTGAGCATAGTCGAATGGACGGAATCTTATTTTGAATAAAAATACATTAAAATTACGAATATTGAAATAAGATTTTTTTAACAAAAGAAAACATGTTCCTCGAAAATACTATTCATCCTAATAAACGTAAAGGCTCCATTGAAATCATTTGTGGCTCTATGTTTTCGGGCAAGACCGAGGAACTTATCCGAAGAATGAAACGAGCGCAATATGCGAAACAAAAAGTGGAAATTTTTAAACCGGAAATTGATACACGTTACGATGCCATTAAAGTGGTTTCCCATGAAGGAAATTCCATTCACTCTACTCCTGTTCCGGCTTCTTCTCATATTTTACTTTTAGCAAGTGATGTGGAAGTTGTAGGAATTGATGAAGCACAATTTTTTGATGCCGGATTGGTGGATGTCTGCAATCAGCTTGCCGATAACGGTGTGAGAGTGATTGTTGCAGGATTGGATATGGATTATCTTGGAAAACCATTTGGCCCTATTCCCGCTTTATTAGCCATTGCCGAGCATGTTACAAAAGTTCACGCCATTTGTATGCGCTGTGGCAATATTGCCAATCATTCACATCGAATTACAGATGAGGAAGCACTTGTATTATTAGGCGAAACAAATAATTATGAACCTCTCTGCAGAGATTGTTTTGTTGTAGCTAAAAAATAAATATGAACTACTCTATCTCCGCAATATCTTCAATTGTTAATGGGAACATCAATGGGAATAGTGTTTCTAGCACTTCCATTAAAAATTTATTGATTGATAGTCGTAAACTTTCCAACGCTGAAACTTCTTTGTTTTTTGCAATTAAAGGTGAACGACATGATGGACATGCCTATTTGATTGAACTTTTCGAAAAAGGAATGCGAAATTTTGTTGTTTCTACTTTACCACAAAATATTTCTGCTTTTAATGATGCGAGTTTTATTTTAGTGAATGATACGCTTCTTGCATTGCAACAACTTTGTGCTTATCACCGTCAACAATTTAAAATTCCTGTTATTGGAATAACTGGAAGTAACGGAAAAACAATTGTGAAAGAGTGGTTGTATCAATTGATGCGTGAAGATAAAAATATTGTCCGCAGTCCTAAAAGTTTCAACTCACAAGTAGGTGTTCCGCTTTCTGTATGGCAAATTACCGAAGAGCATAATTTGGGAATTTTTGAAGCCGGCATTTCTCAGCCTCAGGAAATGCGCTTGTTGGAAAATATTATTCAACCTACAATTGGCGTTATTACTAATATCGGACAAGCACATGACGAAAATTTTGAAAATCAAAAACAAAAAGTCAATGAAAAATTGAAATTGTTTTTGAATTCAGAAGTGCTGATTTATTGCAAAGATTATTTATCTATTTACGATGAAATAACAAATAACAAAGCATTTTCTGAAGCAAAATTTTTCACTTGGTCGAAAAAATTACGTGCCGATTTATTGATTGGAAGAATCACAAAAAATGAAACGGATACCGAAATTCAAGGCGTTTATAAAAATGATTTTATTCGTGTTACTATTCCATTTACGGATGAAGCAAGCATAGAAAATGCAATTCACTGCTGGGCAACAATGCTTTATTTAGGCTATGAAAATAAAATAATCACTGAAAGAATGCGATTTTTAAGTCCTGTTGCCATGCGACTGGAACTAAAAGAAGGAATTAATAATTGTTCCATCATCAACGATAGTTACAATTCCGATTTAGGTTCTTTGGCAATTGCATTGGATTTTTTAAACCAACAAAAACAACATCCTAAAAAAACACTTATTCTTTCCGATATTTTACAAAGTGGTCAGAATGATGAAACGCTTTACAAAGAAGTAGCAGAGCTGATTCACAAAAAAGGTATTTCACGATTAATTGGAATTGGGGAAGGAATTTCATCGCAGACAAACCAATTTAATTGCGAAAAAATATTTTATAAATCGACAACCGATTTTTTACAACAGTTTAATAATTCTTTTTTCAGAGACGAAACCATTCTCTTGAAAGGAGCTCGTGCATTTAGTTTTGAAGCCATCAGTAAAATTATTCAGCAAAAAGCTCACGAAACAGTTTTGGAAATAAACTTAAATGCAATCGTTCATAATCTGAATTATTTCCGTTCCAAATTAAAAGCCGACACAAAAGTAATGGCAATGGTAAAAGCGTTTTCGTATGGTAGTGGAAGTTTTGAAATAGCCAATATACTCCAGTTTCACCGTGTTGATTATTTAGCAGTTGCTTATGCAGATGAAGGAATTGAATTACGTAAAGCAGGAATCACCATGCCAATTATGGTGATGAACCCGGAAGAACAAAGTTATGATGCTATGATTCAATACAATTTAGAACCTGAAATTTATAGTTTTAGAGTATTGAGTCTTTTCGAAGAGACCTTAAAACGCAGCGAAAGAAATAATGTTCAACCGATTCCTATTCATATAAAACTCGATACAGGAATGCACCGTTTGGGCTTTGATGCAGAAGAAGTAAACGAATTGATTGTTAGAATAAGCAATAACAAACATCTTACGATAAAATCTATTTTTTCTCATTTAGCGGCAAGTGATGAAAAAGAACACGATGATTTTACTTGGCAACAAATAAAAAAATTAAATGTGATGAGTGAAAAAATAAAATCACATTTTAATTATCCAATCATCAAACATATTTTAAATTCAGCAGGAATTTCACGTTTTCCTGATGCACAATTTGAAATGGTGCGTTTAGGTATTGGCTTGTATGGCATTGGTGCCAACGTAACCGAACAAGTACAATTGCAAAATGTAAGCACATTAAAAACCAGCATCTCACAAATAAAAAATATTCCAGCGAACGAAACAATTGGCTATAGCAGAAAAGGATTTGCAAAAAATGATATGCAAATTGCAACCGTTCCAATTGGTTATGCTGATGGATTAAGTCGTAAACTTAGCAACGGCAAAGGAAAAATGTTTGTGAAAGGAAAAGAAGCACCTATCATTGGAAATGTTTGTATGGACATGTGCATGATTGACATTACAAACATTCAAGCGAATGAAAACGATGAAGTAATTGTTTTTGGTGACCTCAATCCAATTGCAGATGTAGCAAAAGACATTGGAACTATTCCGTATGAAGTTTTAACAAATGTTTCCAGAAGAGTGAAGAGGGTCTATTATCAGGAATAGCGTTGTGTTTTTCGATTGGTGATTGTTGACTTGTATTTACCAATAGCACTGTGAAAATTTATTTTCGGGTGGGAAGTCGAGAAACATGAGAAGTATTGGCTTAAAATCTGAGTCCGCCCCAATGATATTCGGAAATTCTATTCTTCCATTAACGCAGTAGCAATAATCAAATCCTGCTCCGTAGTAATCTTAATGTTTTCGCAATTGCCTTCAATCAAATTAATTTTTTCTCCAAATGCTTCTAAAACACTTGCATCGTCTGTAAATTCGGACTTGTATTCTTTCAAGAAAGCTTTTTTAATTAAATCGGAATGAAAACATTGTGGCGTTTGAATAATGGAATAATGCGTTCTATCTACCCCACAATTATCTTTTCCTTTTATAAACCGGATGGAATCATTTAACGGAATTGCCGGAGAAGCATTGCCTCTCACCTCTGCTGTTTCGTAGGCTTTTAAAATAGTTTGTTTGCTAACCAATGGTCGTGCTGCATCATGAATTCCAACTACACATGCATCGGGAACGAGTGCTAATCCATTTTTTACAGAGTGATAGCGTGTTTCTCCGCCATCTATAAGTTGATGTTGAATTTGAAAATTATATTTCTCACACAATTTTTTCCAATCTTCATTCAATTGACTTGCAAGAACAACAATCACATGAATATCAGGAAAAGTAGAAGTAAATTTTTCAATCGTATGCATCAAAATAGGTTTGCCTTTCAGCTCAATGAACTGCTTAGGAA
>JAYVZC010000519.1:0-2467 GCA_043783695.1 Bacteroidota bacterium | reverse complement strand
TGCAGTCCAAACATTTGTTCCGCCTATTGAAATTAAATTAGAGGAACCCCCTCCTCCACCAGCAATTATCGAACCACCGGGATAAATAAATACGCTAGATCCTGCTGGCAATAATAGTTTTTTGCCTATTTGAAAAGTCAATGTCCCATAAATTGATAGTGTCATTGGAGCTGGACAGCTCGAGTAATCTTGCGTAATTGTAATTGTTACGGTAACATTTGCAGCAATAGTAATCTCATCAGCACAAGTAGGAACATGACCACAAGACCATGTGCCAGGCGATTCCCAATTCCCTGTAACTGTTGCTGTACATGTTGCCGCAGAGCAAATGCTACTAGAAAAAATGACAACTATTAGAAGTGCAATTTTTTTTAATAAATTTTGCATGGTCTATTTTTTGAAAAACTGCTTTACAACAACACCCTTTTCTGATTCTACTTTTAGGATATATATTCCGGAATAATCGGAAGGAAGAATTATTTTTTCATTCGAGTAACTTACAGTAATTTTTTTCGGTGCTACAATACTTTGTCCTAAAACATTCACCACTTCTATATTAACAGTTGTAGTTTCATTAAAATTAAAATTGACTGAATTGCCTTCCGGAATAGACAACACCTCTACATTATTTGCAAAATCAACATTTGCAAAAGGCAAAGAGGTGTTTATTTTGCAATCACTCGATTTATTGAAATGAATAACAAAACGATTAGGACTATCCGTTGTTTTCATTTCAAACTCATAACTATTTTGATCTCTAATATTTATAAAAGTGTGTTTTAATTTATCTTCCAATTGTATACATAAATATTCGCCAACAAAATCAAATCCGGCAGCTTCAATTTTATATTTTCCAGAAAAACCTACTTTAGTTTGCAAAGGCATTGCATAGATTTCATTATTATTGTTAAATGTGTTTCTATTTATTGGTTTGCCTTCAACCACTGAATACAACGCAGGTGTAGCTTTATTTGGGCTAGCTCTAAACGGTATATCTTTTGTATCTATACCATCTTTTGCATCATCAGTAGCAGCAATAGTAAAAGTATGTTCAAAAGCATTTTGATTGTTCGATATTTTTAAAGTAAAGAAAGGTTGTGATACAGCAAGTGCTTTTATTGAACTATTAGAAGTAGTTGTTTTTGCAGATTCAGGAATAGTAAGTGTTAGAGCCGTTGCCCCGGGCAAACCATACACCCAAAAACCTTGTGCCGATCCAATTTCTATGGCATCAGCGGAAGTGTATCCTCTCCAATTGGCTATAGTGTAATCATACATTTCAATAAAATCGTATAAGCCACTAGTAGCTGCACCGGAAGCAGCATAAACCGAAGCCCAAGAAATATTTGAAGCAAAAGGATTACCAACCAAATTCCAACCCTGAACATTGTTTGATATTAAGCTACTCAAATTTCGAGTTCCCTGATTTGGAACCCCAATGGCATTCATTGTTGTATTAGGTAAATTGGCATAAGCAAAATCTCCTGCTAAAAACACTTCATATCCTTTTCCTGAAGTCAATGGTGTTGTTGCGCTTGTTACAGGCACATAAACATCTGAGGTTTCATTATAAGTAAAGGCAGAAGCCAATGCACTTGGAGGAATATGAATATAACTAATTGCAGGTAATTCATTATTCCAATCGGTAAACGATGACAATTGGACTGTTGACGACAAATCAGCATATGAAGTATCTCTTGTACTTATAAAACGCTGAATAATAAAATTGCCACTAAGAGAAGCAGATGCAGCTACTTGACCAATACGAGCCGTTTTAGTGGCATCAGATAGCATCGTGAAACTTTGACCATTTGTATCAAAATTTCCATTGATTGGATTAATTACTGAATTTAGTATATATGTTCCACTAATTAATTTTACACCACCAACAGTATTATTCATATCTAGTTGATTAAAGGTTGTTATTCCAGTACCAGAGAGTGTTTGAGCAATAGCTCCATTAAACACAACAGCTCCGTTTTGAGCATTAAATGCTCCATTGTTTGTCCAACTTCCATTAACCGTAATGGAAAAATTAGAAGTGGAAACATCCAAATTACTTGTAATGGTAAGATCATTATTAACAATAATATTTCCACTTAATGTTTTTGTATTGCTACCGGCACTAATCAAATTATTGTATGTAAAAGCAGGAATTAATTGTGGAATAGTTCCATTTAAAGTAACAGTACTATTAATAATGGTATAAATATTTGTTCCCGGCACAAACGCTCCTGCTATTCCTACTATTCCTAATGCAGGAAGAGTTCTTGCTCCAGTTGAGGAAGAACTTAAGTTGTAATAATTAAATGCGGGAATTGTTTGAGCAACTGTTCCATTAAAATTAATGGTACTCCCTGTTATGGTGTATACATTCACCGATGGAGTAAAAACACCGGCAACGCCTATTGTTCCGGCAGCCGCAAGAGTGCGTGAACCGGTTGAAGATGAAGTTAAATGATTGTAA
>JAYVZC010000518.1:0-2470 GCA_043783695.1 Bacteroidota bacterium | reverse complement strand
AAAGCGTCATTCATAATTTCTTCTTTAGGCCATTCGTGTTTTCCATCAAATTCGATGAAGGCGTGTTTAACTGGTCTACCGGCAAGGTCAACCATATCATATTTTCTCATTTCAATGTAATTGAAATCGGAATTGCCACAAATTCCTAAAAAAGTATAATTACTTCTTGGGTCTTTGTTATTAGCAGCAGGAGCAGCGGCACCACAGCATATTACTCCGGCAATTGCTCCATTGGTTATACATAATCCATTTGCAACACGCGCCCCTCCAGAAAATCCTAGTAAATAAATGCGAGTTGTATTTATGGATAAACGTAATTGTGAATCAGAAAATAAATTGTTTGCAATTATTTGTGTTTCATCCCAAGATGTTCCATTTTTTGAATTATTTGAGCCAATAAGAATGTAGCCATATTTTTCTGCTAAGTTTTTATACATAGCTACCGGAAGTTTCCCTGTGCCATGTGCATCAAAAGCATAAATAACGGGATAAATTTTATCAGGCGAATAAGTGGACGGCAAATACAATGCATAAGATTGTGAAGCATTGGTTAAGTTAACCACATTTTCAATAATTTGCCCCTTTGCAAAATTTTCTTTTGCAACAACAGTGTCTTTTGTTTCAGCTATAGTGTTTGTTTTTCCTGCATCCGATGAGCAGGAGCAAAACAATATAATTAAAGGGCACAATGTGTGAATTATTTTTTTCATCTCAAACAATTTTATAATTTCTATACTCACCAATTTTCCAGCCGATTTTTTTTTCGATAAACATCAATAGTCTTACTTTTAAAGATAATTTTTTTTGAGTTGGATCGAAAGTGAATTTCCAATTCATTTTATTAATTCGGTCTTGCATTACTTTTGGGTGTGTTCCTTTGAATAAAGCAACCGAATCGGTTTGTGAATAATCGAATTTATCGACATTCGGAACATTTTTTTTCATCCATTCATCATCATGCCAAAGTTTATTGAATGTTTGTTGTTTTGCTTGTTGTGCCTCCGGTGGCTTTACCCAACCATAATGATAAACAGATGCATCAATGTGTTTTACATTTAATTTTTGTCCGTTTTTTCTAAATCCTTGAGCATCCAAATAGGAAGAAATATTTTTATTATTTTTGATTACACGAATTTCTCTTTTGTACCAACGTCTCGAATCGCCAATGTAATCGTATGATCCGTAAAAATGAGTATAGTTAAATAGTAATCCTTCTACATTTTTATCCTCTTTGAATTCCTCCATTGCTTGCTTAATAGCAGGATGATATTTTTCATGAATTACTTCATCCCCTTGAATGTAAAAAGCCCAATCGCTGTCTTTAGAAACGGCAGCAAATGCTTTGTCGGTTTCATCAGCTAGAACTTTCCCGCCTTCTCGTAATTTTTCATCCCAAACGGTTTCAATGATTTTTATTTTTGTCGAATTAATAGAACGGACGAGTTCTAATGTTTCATCCTCTGATTTCCCGACAGCAACAATCACTTCATCGCAAATAGGAAGAATAGAAGTAATAGCCTCAACGATTGGATAATCGTATTTGATGGCATTGCGTACTATTGTGAATCCGCTGATTTTCATAATTTCTCCAACCTACTACAAATAGGGTCGTTGCAAAGTGTTTGTGTTTGGAGTCTCTAACATAATATTTTTTTTATACATAGTTTTCTTCTCTCCTTTGGAGAGAGATAGAGAGAGGCTTTTATATTCCGGTAAAATTACTAGGCGAAATCTTCTTTAACTCTGCTTTAATTGCGTCACTTACATTCAATGTATCAATAAAAGCAGAAATACTTTCTTTGCTGATATGCGCATTAGTGCGAGTTAATTCTTTTAATGTTTCGTAAGGTTTTGGATAGCCTTCTCTGCGCAAAATAGTTTGAAGTGCTTCAGCAACTACTGCCCAATTATTTTCTAAATCTTTTTGGAAGGCTTCTTTATTCAAAATTAATTTATCCAATCCTTTTATTAACGATTTGTAAGCGATTAAACTATGCGCTAATGGAACGCCAACATTTCTTAAAACTGTTGAGTCGGTTAAATCGCGTTGTAAACGAGAAATAGGAAGCTTTGCAGAAAGGTGTTCGAAAATAGCATTTGCAATTCCTAAATTTCCTTCGGAGTTTTCAAAATCGATAGGATTTACTTTATGTGGCATTGCAGACGAACCTATTTCTCCTTCTTTTATTTTTTGTTTAAAATAATCCATGGAAATGTAGGTCCAGATATCGCGATCCAAATCAATCAGAATGTTGTTGATGCGTTTCAATGCATCGCAATACGCAGCAAAATTATCATAATGCTCAATTTGAGTTGTTGGATAGGACCGTGATAATCCTAAATTTTTATTTACAAAGTTGTTGGCGAATGTTAACCAATCAATTTGTGGATAAGCAACGTGATGTGCATTTAAATTTCCGGTTGCACCACCAAATTTCGCTCCGTAAGGAACAGCCTTTAACATTGAAAT
>JAYVZC010000517.1:0-13591 GCA_043783695.1 Bacteroidota bacterium | reverse complement strand
CTTGTGGTGGTGCTTGTGCAAATGAGATTGCACTTACACATACTAGTACTAAGAGTAATAATATTTTTTTCATGTTATTGATTTTAAATTTTGTCATCTCAACTTTTCTCCTATCAACCGTAACGGAGATATTATTTTGTTAATTCTATATATCCTTTATAGATTTTGTCTTTAAATTTAATGATGTAAAAATAGGTTCCATCCGGCAATATTTTATTTCCTTTAGAAGATTTTCCATCCCATTTATTATCGGTATTATTATATCCAACGGTCTCCCAAACTTTATCTCCCCAACGATTAAAAATAGAAACTTCATTTTTAGGGTATCTTGAGATTCCATCAATATGCCAGTAGTCATTATTACCATCGCCATTAGGAGTAAATCCATTATAAAAAACAATATCACACACTCCATTTTCATCCACAAAAACAGTAATGGTATCTTTAGCTGAACAACCTGAAGTTGCATCAGTACCTACAACTGTAAATAAAATAGTGGAAGAAATTGTTGCTACAGGGTTTACAATATTTGGATTATTTAAAAACCCACCTGGCGACCAAACGTATGAACTGGCGCCTGTACAATTTAAATTAATTCCAAAGCCAGGACAAACTGTTAATGGTGGACCTGCATCAATAACCGGTCTTGGAAAAATAGTTATATTTATAGGCAAAGGAATACTTTTACAGGAATTTATTGTACTAATATTTACCAAGAAAAATGGAAAATAACCTGGAGTACTAAATGGAGTTGCTCCGAAATAGTCAAATGAAGTTCCTGTTCCTTGTATTGTAACTGTTGTTGTTAAAGCGGTATCGCTAAACCAGTGTACATCATAAATAGACGTATTGGAATATGCATTTGCAATATCGCCTACACATAAAATTTGGCTTGGAAAGATAGTTGCCAAAGGTGGTGGTGGACTAATTTCAAGATAGCTTGTATCCACATAGGAAGATGGACAAGGCGGACTCGAAGAATACTTTACAATAATTTGTCCTGGACCCGTAGCAGTTGTAAGGTTTATTGTTCCAGTACTTGGATTCAGATTCGAACTGGTTATTCCGGGAGGAGAAGCCAACAAACTAAATACTCCTCCGCCAGCAGCAGGAAAATCAGATAATACAGCAAATGAATCGGATGTACAATAGAAGGTTTGATTGTAATTAAAAAATGGATTTGTAAAAGGACGATTAGTTATATAAAATGTATCAACAATTGCACAAGCAACAGAGCCCGTATCGATAATCGTTACATAATTCCAACCGGCACATAGTGAATCAGCAATAAAACCAACCTCTCCATTACCCCATGTTACACTTGAAACGGCACCACTAGTAATAGTTACTTGAGCACTGTTTAAGCATGTAACCGAAGAAGGGCAACTAAAAACGATTTGTCGAATATCATAACTTACCGGCCCTGGAACGTATGTATTTACAGCCGTTTTGCAAGCGCCTATCGTTTTTTCACTGAAGTATAAATAATAATTACCTTCAAATAATCCTGTAAAAGTATAAGGCGCTGTTGATGCAGGAGGAGAAGTATATGTAGCTACTAACAAACCATTGCTATCATATAAAAAATAATCGTATCCCAAAGTAGAAAAGCCTGCGTATGCAACAATAGCACCATCAGGAGTGTTATTACATCCTGCAGCTACTGGATAGGCTGCAAAAGGTTTTGGACAACACTCCATGTGTGCATCAAAAACATAATCTACATCACCTGAACAATCGTACGTAGTAATCAACGAGCCCGATTCTCCATCAGCATAATTTAAAAAGCGTATGCTCAGATCCGTTTGACCTAAATTGCAAAGAGCTTTTTTCTGAGTTTTAACAGTGAAACAGAATGTCCATATAGTTGAAAAAGTTCCATGATCGCCTAAATTATTTCTTGGATCATTATCTCCACCAATATCATAAAAAAATCCGCTTACAATTCCACTTGTTCCACCAATATTAATATTATTAAACCACTTCCACTGTCCGGCAAAGTCAGCTGAATCAGGAGTTGAATAAACCGTTAATGTAGTTGCATCCCAGCCACTTCCTAGCAATGGGACCATTCCATGAAAACCATTTCCATACAACTGGTTGTATCCAATTACTGAATAACAAAAGCCAACGGTAGTATCGGGAGGATAAGCTGCGTTTACAGGAAGAGGGTATGTATTTAGAACAGAATTTCTAGAACAATCGGAGCAAATGGTTTTGCTTCGAATCGTCATCGTATAACCACCATCACCTGTTGTTAATCCACTAGCTATTTGCAAATAATATTTTACACCTAATGTCAAGGGACCCAATTCCATTGTATGTAATCCTGTACCACTTCCAATTGAACATGAGCGGGGGATTAAGCCAACACATTCACCAGACAATGCTTCGTATATAGCAATATAAGAATCTTGTAAGGGTGTGGCACCAGCACCTTGAATTTCTATTACAACATGATTTTCGGATGCTTTAAAAGAATACCAAACATCGTGTAAAGGTGGTCCCGAATAGCAAGTAGTAATCATTCCACTCAAAGAATCATTAGTGGCTCCCAGTGTTGTTCCCACTTGTGAAAGAGGAGCACCGTATGAGAATCCGGAACCTGAAGCACAAGGAGGAGAAGCAAAAGCAAGAAAACCTAAATCGGTTGGAGTACATTGAAAATCGCTACCTTGAGCTCCACTATTTTTGGAGACAAGAATCAGGGAAATAACAAATAAAAGTCGGAGTAAATTTTTAATCATGCCTATATTTATTCAAGGGAATAAAAATAAGAATTTTTTGATTAAAATGCTCTTTTTGTCGACAAAAGATTAATTAACAGAGGTAAATAGTTTTTTAATAGGGGATTTTTAAGCCAATCACAAGTATATCGTCAACTTGATCAAGTGGACCTCGCCATTCTTCAATGGTTTTGTTCAAAACTTCTTTTTGTTTATCGATAGGTTCGTTATGCACTTGCATTAATAAATCGCGGAAATGATTTGCCATGAATTTTTTACCATTCGGACCACCAAACTGATCGGCATAACCATCAGAGAAAATGTAAACAGAATCACCTTTTTGCAATTGAACAATGTGGTTTGTAAATTTCTTTTTCTCTTCGCCCAAAAATAATCCAATAGGAAATTTATCTGCTTTTGTTTGGATTAATTGCCCATCTCTAATGAGATACAAAGGATTATAGGCACCTGCATACTGCAATTCAAGTGTTTTAAAATCAATCGTGCAAAACGAAAGATCCATACCGTCTTTAGCTTGTGAATCTTCGTGACCGTGATGCAAAGTTTCACTCACACCTTCATTTAATCTATCCAAAATTTCGGCCGGAGTAGTACTGTTGTTACTATTTACAACGTGTTTAAGCAAATTATATCCAACAATTGACATAAATGCTCCCGGAACACCATGACCAGTACAATCAACAGCGGTAAACATGGTTTTCCCATTCTTTTCGTCTACCCAATAAAAATCACCTGAAACAATATCTTTAGGTTTATACAAAACGAATGAATTTGGGAGCACATGTTTTACAAAACTATCGGGAGGTAAGATAGCTTCTTGAATACGTTTTGCGTATTTAATACTATCAGTAACATGTTTATAAAGGACTTCCAACTCTTGATTTTGTGTTTCAATTTCTTCTTTTTGACGAACAACTTGCTCGGTACGTTCAATAACTTTAGCTTCCAAAACACGTTCATTTTCACGCAAATCTTCACGCATTTTTAACAATGCAGCACCCAATGTATCATCCTTACTTAATGCTCGATAATGAGAATCAAAATTTCCGGAACCAACTTGTTTCGCAAATTGTGTTGTCCTACCCAACCCGTCAACTAAGTCGTTTAAGGCAACAGACATCTCTCCTATTTCGTCATTTCTATCTTTAATTTTTTCTGTTGGGAGTACGCCCCTTCCCATCATCACCAATATTTTTTTCAATTGATGAATTGGTCGCACGATAGTTCTAACGGTAAAAATTGCTATAAAAATAGCGCCTATAGGAAGAATAAAAAATAACCAAATTACAATCTTTTGTAAAGAGCCAAACGACTGCAACATCTCATCTGAATTGGCTAAAGCATTTGCATTTTGCCTATCAATGAGGATACTCAAATTCTCATTAATCACTTTAAATTTTGAATCTAAATCTTCGAAAGGAATTTGTGCTATAAATTTAATATTGGGATCGTTATATGTATCAAAAGAATTTAACATTTTCATTACGTCCTCATCGTAACTTTTAAACATTTGCTCCACAAGAGCAAGAATTCCATCAATGCTTTCTTGCTCATCTTTACTCCAATTAACTGAATATGTCTTAATTTTTGTTTTTAAAACAGGATATTCTTCATTGATTAAAACACGTAATTTTTTCTTATCAATTGCATCGTCACCCGTTTGAACATAAAACCATTTTGTAATTAAAAATTTAGAACGAATTAAGAGATAATTTAATTCTTTTAGGGAAGCAACAGAAGGGTTATAAATTTCTGTTACCTGATCTGTTTTTTTGCGACTGTCGTTAAGGGTAACGTTTGTAAGCCAAAATGCACCAATAACCAAAAAGATGATTACGCCAAAGCCCAATCCTATCTTTCTACCAATTGTAAATCTTAACTTCATAAAAAATAATGCTGATTTGTTTATGGTTTGTTACTTTTCTATTTGCTCTAATTTTTGTTTAAACTCGTTCGATTTCTCTTTTTCATTTAAACTAAAGTAAATTCCAGATAAGCCTAGCAATGTCTCTTTCTTATTAGGATCAAGCGAATATGCTTTTTCCATAAAAGGTAAAGACGCTTTAAATAAGTTGATAGAGTTATCCTGAACGTCATTCAAAGCCACAATATCTAAATCGTAATCCGATTGATTAATCAAATTAACTGCCTGATTATAGTAAAGAATACCCATGTTGTAATTTGCATTGATATTATTGGGATCAAGCATTAATGCTTTGTTGTAAGACCCCTTAGCTAAATTTAGAAAATCAGCTTTCCCTTTTCTATCGCCTTCATAAATGCGAGTATAAACCGTTGCAATGGCATTTGCAAAATCAATTTCTTTCTGTTTAAAATTCTCTTTTGATGGGTCAACTAAAAGATAATATTCTCTGAATGTATCAAAGTTCTTAACAGCAATTTTATAATCAATAGTATCCAAACTTGCTGCAGCATCGTTATACAAAGTGGTTGCTAAATATTTAATGTTCTTAATATTTTCACGAACATTTTCCTGAGTAGTGTCAAAAGCAATCGATTTTTTAAAGGATATTAATGCTTCTATTCGAGATGTGGATTGTTTGTTTCCTTTTTCATTTTGATTATAAATCGTTTTGTAAACGAAACCTCGAACATACCATGCTTGCCCATCTACTTGAGTTTCAGGATGAAGAACAGCAGCATCGATACACCATTTTGCGCTATCCAATTTACTTTGTTGCAAGAACGTATACGCAGCAGTAACTTTCGTTTGCTGTGCATTTGAAGCAACTGCTAATAAAAGCAGAAAACTCAAAATAATTGTTCTCTTAATTTTTAACATTTAGTTTAATTTGTAAATATACAAAATAAATATTTATTTAACCTGGACAGACATCTCCACCAGAGTTGACGCCACTTTAAGCTTGTATTTTTCTATATTTGACCTATTCAATTCTATTTTTTGTTTATTTCCATCAACAAAAAAGTTGATGGCCGCTCCTTTGGTTGCTAAACCCGATTTATCTGTAACAATCAATGCACTTTTGCCTTTTACTTTCCCTAATACGTCAGCTAATTGAGAAGAGTTATCGGTAAGGATATAAATAATATGACATTTTGCACATTCTGCGGCAGTAGAAACGGGTTTTATTTCAAATTTTTGTGTTCCAACAGTCTTAGAACTAGCCATTTTATTGAGTTCAGTCACTAATGGAACACTTGTCCCTAATACTCCTATAACAAAGTTTCCTTCTTTGTAACTTTCAGGCCACTCAATATATTTGGTGAAATTGTAAATGTAGATGGTTTTAATTTTGGCATTTGCCTCTTCCGATTGATCAGGCATAACCACTATCCATGAGGATAACAGAATAACCGAAACAAATATAAAGAGTAGTTTTTTCATTCTTACATTAATACGCAAGTCAAATTGCAAGCCAAATTTTTCACTAATGGGCAAATATACAATTTATTCGTTAAAAATATAGGTTTTAATCGCCATAAAAATTCCATTTTTAGACGCATGAAATGCTAAAAAGTAAAAAGCTCAATAATCTTCATTCATTTGAAAATTATTGAGCTTAAAAAGTACTGATGTTTTTTTTACAAACCCGCTAATGCCTTATATTTAGGGAACTTCACTGAATAAGTGAGCGTTATTTTTTTAGTTTCTTTGGATTTCAAATTAAATATCCAATTCACAATCCCACTTGTTTCATCTAATGCTCCTCCTGATGATTCAAGCATAGAAACAATTATATCCTTTGATTGAGAAACAGGGATTTGGTCTTGTAAATTAAAATTTGAGTTTGAAGATTTTGTATTACGAACTGTTATTTCATACGTTACCGTTTTTACCTTATCCTCTCCAATTAGTTTTTCTTTTGTTTTATCTTTTTGTTTTACACGAGTAACCACCATATTTTTATCTCTACCCAATGTTAAATCCAGTGTGTCTGATATATTTGCAGGATCAATATACGATTCACCTACAAAGGTTCCATCAAAATATATATTTACACTTCCTGCAGTCAAGTTCAGCTCATCCCAATTGATAATTTTAGCAACTAAAAATGCATCTTTATCCATTTTAGGAGCAGCAAAATGGACATAATTTGCAGGAACATCTTTTGTTTGAATGGCTACAAAATGTGTTTTTCCATCGCAAGGAATACTATAAGTCAATTTGATTTCATATTCTACGGTTGTGATGTTTTCTTCTGCAATAGTATAATCGGCCGCGGTTTGAGCAATTTCTTGTGGTTTACTCTCCCAAGCATAAGTTCCTGCCCCATTGGCGGACATTGTTACCTTAGAAGCATCGTCTTTATCGTTTTCTGAACGTTTTCTTTTATAATCGTAAGCATAAGGATTGTAATAATTCAACCACCAAGTATTTAAAGTTGGTTTTACATTACTTTGGTTTGGGTTAGCAGTTGAAAGTGTCAATTTCACATCATTCCAATCGATTCCTGTATTTTGATACACTTGTGCTTTGTAAGTTAACTGCATATTTCCACCAGCACCTTTTGCGCGTATATCGTAAGAGGGTGTCCAACCTGCATCTTGCAACATGTAATTAATATTCATCGTTCCGTTTGTTGCAACATCAGCTGAAATTGTAATTTCAACACGATAATTTGTTTCATCTTTCACACCATCACCAACGTTTGTATTATATGTTTGTAATGCCATTAAATTTGCCAACATCCTATCTCTTTTAATGTTCACACGATACTCTTCTTTTTTTAATTTTAGTAATTCCGAATTGATATTATTTAATTTTTCTCGTAAAAAAGTCAAAGCCTCTTTCACTAAATTTAAGGTATCTTTTTTGGTTTCTCCTTTAATAATTCTATTATTCAACAAAGTATTTTTTTCAATGTTTAAAGATGCTTGTCTATCGGTTATATCCATTAAATCGAAATCTATCATTACCAAAGAATCCTGCAATAATTTTATTTGTTTTAAGTTTTTAGGATTTTTTGAAAGATCAATTTCTTTAGGTTCCGGATATTTAGTACTATGCTGAACATCCATAATTACAAAATTGCCAAAGCCACTGGCTTGAATACTTTTGGGGTCAATAGTTGCTTCCAGGTCATCAAAAATTAAAGTGGTAATTCCAGCATTTACATTCACTAACGAACTTCGATAAATTTGTGCTCCTTGAGTAAATACAGTTACGTTTTCGATTTTCGATTTGATATTTTTTTCGTTTGAAGCAATAGCTTGAAGTGACATGGTACTTGCTAACAGAGTTATAAATGCTGTTGCAATGACTGTAGTTTTTAGCGTTTTACTCACAACTTTATTTATAAAGCTAATGAGTTCATGAATCTTTGATTTCATAATTTTTTATTTTGAGGTGAGTAATTTTATTTTAAATTCGACAATTAGGATGCCTTACAAATAAAAATTCCATAACAAATTATAAATTGTCTATTTTTGTATATACTATATTATGCAGGCTTCTCAATTAAATAAACAAGACGATTTGCAACTGGTTGCTGAATATAAGCAAACCGGAAATAATATTTTTGTAGGAGAATTGCATAAACGGTACACTCACTTGATTTTTGGTGTTTGCATGAAATACTTGAAAGATGAAGATGATGCACAAGATGCAAGTATGCAAATTTTCGAAAAGCTTTTAGTGGATTTAAAAAAACATGAAGTGCAACAATTTAAAGCTTGGCTTCACATGGTTTGCAAAAATTTCTGCCTAATGCAATTGCGGTCCAAAGCCTCAAAAGAGAAGCGAAATAAAGAAATGCACAAAGACTTGGCATCGTTTATGGAATCAGATATCGAACTGCATCTTACAATCGAAAACACAAAAGAAGTGCAGTTGACCTTTATGGAAGAATGTTTAAAAGGATTAAATGAAGAACAAAAATTATGTGTTGAATTATTTTTTTTACAAGAAAAAAGTTATCAAGAAGTAACCGAGTTAACAAGCTATAACCTGAATAATGTGAAGAGCTATATTCAAAACGGAAAACGAAATTTAAAAATTTGCATTGAAAATCAAAATGCAAAAAAATAATGAGTAAAGAATTAAAACATAAAATTTATTTACCTGGCGATTGTCTTTCTGAAAAGATGTTGTTTGATTATATCGACAATAAATTGCACAACAAAGAAAGACACATCGTTGAAAAACATTTGCTCGATTGCGAAATGTGTTCGGATGCATTGGAAGGGCTGGAGTTAGTGAAAGACAGAAATCGAATTTCAATTATAAAAGAAGCAATAAATAAAAGAGTATTGGAAGCAACCGAAAAAGAAGCAATTGTTGTTTCATTTAATTACAAACTAGTTTTTTCAATTGCAGCCACCATTGCATTATTAATTGTTGGAGTTTTCTTTTTCAATAAAATGACTTTAAAAGAATCCGACCAAAGCGATATGGCTGAATTAAAAATTGATAAGACTCCACAAACAAGTGCTCCGCCAGCAGTAACGGATGAAAAAGAAACTTCTATTAGTCAAACCATTTTAGGAACTGGTTCAACAACAATTGTTACAAAAAGTGAATCTACTAAATTATCACAACCAAAAATAGCCGATCAAGAAATTGCTTTGTCTGAAGAAGAAGCAAAGCCAGATGATGGTTACTATAAAAGTAATGATGGAGATATAGAAAACAAGAATAAACAAACTCCTGACAAAAGTGCTGTCAACGGAGCTATAGTTGTTGCAGATGAAGTAACAACTTTGGATAATCGCAAAAACAATAATCTTGAAACCGTTTCAATTCCAAAAACAAGTGTGATTGAACGTCAGAAAAATGCGAATTTAGATGACGGTAAAAAAGCAGAAGAAAAAGTAGTACCAGGAGCAACCGGTGGAGCTTATGCTTGGTCAACTCCAGAAGCAAACAAAAATCAAACAACTAATACAAAAGCAGCCGGTAATCAATCAGGAGAAAATGTTGAATTAGCAAAAAAATCCGATAAAGAAGGAAAATATCGTGCAGAAGTTACCGGAAAAGGAAAAGATAAAGTAGCTGTAAAGGAAAATCGAGCAGATGAAGATGTAAGTATAACGGGGAAGGTTGCTTATCAGCCACAAAGTGTTCAACAAGATAATGATGAATTAAAGTCGGAAACAAAAACTACTTCGGCAAATAATAATCCTTCTACAAATAACAATGCAGGTTTTGAATCTACCGTTGCGGCTGATTCTACCTTTTCAAAACCTATTATTACTGAAAAAATGCCTGAATATCCAGGCGGAGAAGATTCATTGAGAAAATTTATTGCAAAAAATTTCAACTACAACAAAACTTTATACAAAGCAAATCCTCCTAGTACAAATAAAATTTATGTGCAATTTACAGTAGGTGAAGATGGCTCAATTAAAAACCCAAAGATCCTTAAAGGGATAGATTCAACTCTTGACAAAGAAGCTATAAGGGTAATTAAAATGATGCCGAAATGGAAACCTGTTTTTCTGAACGGAAAGCCACAATCAACTGTTATAAACCTGCCTATTAAATTAGAATTTAAATAAGCCGTCTTATTAACATCTCAAACTTAATAACCTTTTCCATTGCATCAACCTAAGGTTCTTTTTCCAAAGTAAATTTGGTAAAAAGCTTTTTATGTACTCTTTCAAAAATACATTTCGATTTATTTCTGTATCAATTCTATTATCAGTAATAGTTTCGATAAGCTCTTGTCGTTCTCATAAAGACAAAACATCTACAATTGAAACAAATACTTCTGTTCCCAAATCAAAAAAAGTAAAAGAAAAATACGCGCTACTTTTAAATATTGACGAAAGCAAAATCAGCAATGTAAAGTTGTATTTCTTTATTGATGAATGGTACGGAGTCCCCTACAAGTATGGTGGCAAAAATAAAAACGGAATTGATTGCTCCAACTTCACTTCGACTCTTTACAATACAGTTTACAACAAATCCCTTACAGGCACATCTTCTTCTATTTTCGGACAATGCAAAACCATTTCAAAAAGTAATTTAACAGAAGGTGACTTAGTGTTTTTTAAAATTGAAGGAGATAACATTTCTCACATTGGAGTGTATTTGCAAAACAACAAATTTGTACACGCGACCACAAAAAAGGGAGTGATGATTGACGATTTAGATGAAGCGTATTACAAAAAATATTTTTTTAAAGCCGGAAGACTAAATTAATGAAAGACAACTCTTGCATTCAAATCAGAATTATTACACGCATAACTGCTATCGCATGTATGTTGAGCATGGTCTTGAGTTATAAACTTTGGTTGGGCGACAGAGTTTTTCCATTAACACCAGCATTCGATTTTTTGCCTGCTTTGCATCATCCTGTTGACATTGTTTTATTTTGTATTACAATCATTTTATTGATTTGTATTACCATTTTAAGAAATCCACAAAAATATGTTTTCTCGTTTTTAATTTGTGCAATTATCTTAGCACTACTCGATCAAAATCGTTGGCAGCCTTGGTTTTATCAATATGTTTTAATGTTATTTGTCGCTTCTTTTTTAAATTACAGATGTGATGATACAAAACAGCAACAAGCAATTGTCACAGTGTTTAAACTAATGATTGCTGCTGTTTATTTTTGGAGTGGGTTACAAAAATTAAATCCTAATTTTTTATCTGATACATTTCCTTGGCTGATGGAACCTATCACCAATCACATGGCTAAAGGCGCAATCGGTCATTTCACTTGGCTTGGAAATATGTTTCCAATTGTTGAACTTTTAACCGGAGTTGCATTGTTTATTTCTCCCGTTAAAAAAGCGGCTCTTCTTATTGTATTTATAATGCATCTTTTTATTTTATTTGTATTAGGGCCGTTCGGACATAATTACAATCCTGTTGTATGGCCTTGGAATATTGCGATGATGTCCTTTTCATATATTTTATTTTTCAAGTCGGAAGATTTTAAAATTCAGCAAATACGAAATACGCTTCGTTATCATTCAATTAAAATTGTGACTTTGTTATTCATTTTAATGCCGTTGTTTAATTTTTTAAATCTTTGGGATTCTTATTTATCTCACAACTTATATTCTGGGAACACCAGTGGTGGTGTAATATATGTTTCTGATAGTGTAAAAACAAAATTACCGGAAGCAATAAAACATTATTGTATTGGTAAATTGAACCAAAATCAAATTACCATCAAGTATTGGTGTATGATGGAATTAGGTGTTCCGGCTTATCCGGAAAAAAGAAATTTTGAAACTATAAGTAAAACATTTTATCAATACGCTATTGATTCTTCCGAAATATATTTTATGTTCACTCCTAAATTAAAATTAAGTGATTTATAGCAATGTTTTACAAACTATAGCCAGCTTTCTTGGCCATAAACATTTAAAATATAATAATCTTATTACAATTCAATAATAAAAAAAAATAACTTTTATATAATTTTATTACATTCGTATAACAATTCATTCTAAATACTAACCCAAAAATTATACACACATGATACTAATCGCATCCTCCATTTCTTTGCTCGTAATTATTGCGGGAATGTTTTTGCTTGCAAAAACTCAGAAAGAAAATCTTTCAAATTTATTTAAGTACGTTTCTTATTTTGTGATTCTTGCCGGATTTTTAAATCTTTTTGGTGGAGGATTATTCTTCATTGCAAAAAAATGTATGTCTCATTGTCAAGCACAAAGCCAAATGAATTGTGATAATTACGGCAATTGTAAAAAACATGAAAAAGGTTGCAGTCACATGGGAATGTGTAAAGACGGAGAAAATATGTGTGAAGAAGAGGGGACAGAGATGTGTGTAAAAAAAAGAATTGTTAGCAATTTCCAGGAAATGAAAGAAGAATGTAAAAAAGGAGAAGCAACAACTTGTTGTAAAGATAAAATGATGAAAAAAGATTCTGTTGTAATCAAAAAATAAAAATATTTTAATACACTCTTTCGTTATTTTTCAACTTTAGAATATTTAGCAACAATTTTTTATTTTAAATTATTATTGCAGTGCATCTATAATTTTATAAAAAATCTAACACATAAAAAATTATGAAAAAACTACTTATCCTTTTCTGTCTTGCGATTTATTCTCAAGCACATGCTCAAGAACCTACATTCGCAATTGGATCTCAAAGAACGAACTCTGCACAAGATAATCCAGAAGCAGTTACGTTCAAAATTGAAAAAAATAATTACGTATTGTACAGTAAATTTCACATGGCAGAAGGAATGATGCTACATCTGGAAGGTTTTTCTGACCCAACTGACAGTTATTTGTGTTCTCAGGATATTCCTATTCCTCATTTACCAAATGAAATAGCTATTTACGAAGGGTTTGTTGCCTTGAACAACAAAATGATTCTTTTTAGATCCGTTTATAATAAAGATGCTAAAAAGTGTGTGCTTTTTGCTCATGAATTGGATCAAAAAGGAATTGTGATAGATCAGGCTGGAAAAGAAATTACATCCATAGTGGCAGAAAAAGCAATGAATTCTGGCAATTTCATTATTAAAGCATCTTCTGATGGAAAAAGTTTTGTAATTCTATCTGAATTGCCTTTTGTAAAAGAAACAAAAGAGAAATTTGCAGTAACGGTCTTTGATAATTCTTTAAAACAACTTTGGAACAAAGAAATTGAATTGCTATACGACTCACGCAGAGGTCCGGTAAATGACCCTATGCTTTCAAATGCAGGAATTGTTTATGTGATAAAAAAAGTAGAAGGCCCAAAAAATGCAGATTTTTATACCAGCTACCAGATTGCTGATAAAGGTGCTAAAGTGAAAGAGAATGTTATAGATATGGAAGCTCCAAGAAAGATTGTGAACTATGGTTCTGTTATTGATGAAACTTCAAACGATTTAATTATTGCAGGATATTATACTGAAGATGGAAAAGTATCATTAGGAGGAACCGGTTT
>JAYVZC010000516.1:0-2481 GCA_043783695.1 Bacteroidota bacterium | reverse complement strand
AAAAATGATGCCGAAATAATTGCATTAGAATTGGCTGCAAAAAATAATATAGAATTAGTTTCTGTATTACCGTCTGCCATGATTGGTAGTGAAGCTTTTAGAAACATCAATGTTTCTTACAATATTATTGCGTTGGTTTTAAATGGAAAAATACCGGTAGAAACGAATATTAGTTTGAATTGGATAGATGGAAAAGATGTAGCGGAGGGTTGTTACTTAGCAGCAACAAAAGGTAAAAATCTTGAACGATATATTTTGGCAAATGAATGTGGAATGAGTTTAAAAGAAACAACTAAAATTGCTCAAGAAATATTTCCTCAGTTAAAATTGAAGCTACCAATCCACTTACCTAAATTTTTATTATACGGTGTAGCTGCGCTCATGGAGTTAGGAGGGAAGATTACAAGTAAAGCACCGCTTCTCTCTATAAACGATATTGCTATGTTTTCCGGACTAAATCAAAATTTTGACATCAGCAAAGCAAGAAATGAATTAGGATTTAATCCAAAACCACCAAGGCAAGCGGTGATTGAGGCAATGCAATATCTTATGACAAACAAGCAACGGCTTTTATGAAATTTTTAATCGCACTAATTGTTTATTTATTGTGCTATTTTTTCTTTCGCCTCTATTGATTGGCGGTGAACTTTTTTTAAAACTCTTAATCCAAAACCTACAAGTGTAACTTTTCTAACACCTTCCTTTCTAAACTTATTGAAATAGGAATTTTAAGATTGTATTGTTTATACAACAGTTTATGATGACGAGAAGTACCAATAAGTTCGAATTTGATAGAAGTATTAATGATGTACGAACGATGACATCTAATTAGTTTAGGGGTGATGACTTGCTTTTCAATTTCCC
Organism: Bacteroidota bacterium; assembly: GCA_043783695.1. Taxonomy (GTDB): domain Bacteria; phylum Bacteroidota; class Bacteroidia; order 2-12-FULL-35-15; family 2-12-FULL-35-15; genus 2-12-FULL-35-15. The sequence continues at coordinate 1,617 of JAYVZC010000516.1, read as the reverse complement.
CAATGGTCGCTCTAAGAATTTTCTTTTTTAAAATCCCTTCTTCTTGCCAAACTACTTCGGAATAAACCGAGTCGGCCTTTATGTAAATGATGTCCGAAACGTTCAAAATTAATTCTTCCTTTGTCTTTGATTTTATTACAACGAAAGACGATTGCTCAGCAATTTCGTTATCAGGATTAAATAAAGGCATGTTCAAAAGAGACAACCTATTTTTGTATTTCAAAAATCGCTGGTTTGTTCTAAAGGATTTCCATGCAGGATGCGAAAGTACCATAGCAAAACCAATTTTTTCACTGTAAAATTTGTTCAGGTACTTATCAGCTTCCTCAAAATTATTAAGCCCAATCCAACACATTGATAACTCTCTGTTTAATGAAGATTTTTTAGTAGCATTTTTAATGACAAGCATTGATTTAACAGCCTTCTTATTTTCACCGGTCATAGCGTACAAATACGATTGGGTAGCGTCAGATTGTAATATATATTCAATGTTTTCACTTAAATATTTTTGTGCATGGGCATATTCTTTGGTCATTATGTAAGTCCAGCATAAAGAACTCATTGCTGACTCTGATTTTGGATCTATATCCAATGTTTTTTCGAATTGATTAATAGCTCTATTATATTTTTCATCTACCATTAAGGCATAGCCATATGTGCTGTTTATTTGTTGGGATAAAGGATCTATTTGTAAAGCAATTTGCAACTCTCCGATTGCCTCTTTATTTTTTCCTATGCTCAACAGGTAAAACGAATAGCTATGATGTGCATCAGCACAATTTGGGTTTATATACAATGCTTTTTCAAATGCGTAATACGCACCTTTCAAATCTGTGTCATTGAGGAGTAAAATCAAACCTAAAGCCACATACGATTCAGCTAATTTTTCATCTATCTGCAAGGCTTTCAATACATATTGCTTTGCTATTTGAGATGCATACTTAGGCTCAGTTCGATGAATAGCCCCCAGTAAAGACCAGCAATTTGCCAGACTTGTATAGGCGATTGCAAGGTCAGCATCCACCTTAATGGCTTTCTCAAGTAATTCAATTGCTTTTAATATATGATCATAGGTCCACATATTCCAATGATATAGTCCTTCTAAATAAAGATGATAGGCTTCTGGTGTGGTTCTTTTTTCTGTAATTGATGCTGCTACTCGATTGGTATTAAAATTTGTTATCAACCGAGCTACTATTTCCAACACCAACTCCTCCAATATATTAAACAAATCAACAAAACTTCTTTTGTAAGATTCTGCCCATAATTGAAATCCGCTTTCAGAACTTATAAGCTGAACACTTACCCGAACTGCATTCTCGGAAATATTAACAGAACCTTCTATGATGTTAGCAACGCCTAATAATCTACCTATTTTAACAATGTCAATTTTTTCATGCTTAAAAGAAAAAGAAGAAGTTCTAGCAATTACTTTTAGTGTCTTTACTTTAGAAAGCGCATTAATAATTTCACTTGCCAGACCATCTCCTAAATACTCACTTTCTTTGTTCAGGCTTAGAACTACAAATGGCAGTACCGCTACACTATTTTTTGGAACTGCTAGTTTCATTTTTTTTTAGTCATCAAAATTGCTTTTATAAAAGTATGAAAGTAGTC
>JAYVZC010000515.1:0-2486 GCA_043783695.1 Bacteroidota bacterium | reverse complement strand
TACCATCATCACGCTTACTCAATATAAAATGGGTTTTATCCAAAAAGAAGAAAAAGTAAATCGCAAAGATGTGAATGGATTGAAACAAGGAATGTGGAAAACGTTTTATCCATCGGGAGTTGTGAAAAACGAAGTGAATTTTTCGGATGATAAAATGAATGGATATTTTAAAGAATACAGTTCGAACGGGAGTTTATCGAACACAACAAAATATATAAATGGTGTTTTACAAACGAATGCTCCGGAATTAGCCAAACTGGATGTAAAAACAGCTTACTACGAAACGGGCATTGTAAAATTTACAGGAACTTATAGAGATGGAGTTGCCGAAGGAATTCATCGTGAATTTTCACCCGAAGGAAAAGTAATTGCTGCAAAAGTTTATGTGGATGGTTATTTAACCGGAGAAGGAATTTTAGACACTGCCGGTCGTCAACAAGGACCCTGGAAGGAATACCATTCCAACGGAGAATTAAAATCACAAGGCGAATATTTGAATGGAAAAAGAATTGGTGATTGGATATTTTACCACCCGAATACAAAAGTTGAACAAAAAGGAAAATACGATAAAAAAGGAAGAGCGCAAGGCCCATGGAAATGGTATTATGAATCGGGAAACTTATTACGAGAAGAACTTTATCGTAACGATTTACAAGATGGAACAATGACAGAATATGGTGATTCGGGGAACATAATTACAAAAGGAGATTATATTGACGGATTAAAAGAAGGGCCGTGGATGTTGGAGTTGCAAGAGTATAAAGAAGAGGGCGTTTTTAAAGCAGACCAAAGAGATGGGGAGTGGAAACATTATTTTACCGAAAATGGAAATCTTCGTTTTGTTGGAAAGTTTGTGGACGGCATTCCGGATGGTATGCAAATTTATTATTATTTAAATGGGAAAGAGCGACAAACAGGAAAATATTTGGGAGGACTAAAAGAGGGCGAATGGAAATTTTATGATGAAGCAGGTTTTTTAATTTTGACAATTCTTTATAAAAATGATATTGAAATACGATTTGATGGAATTAAGGTTGCCCCCGAATCATCAACATCGGAGCCCAGTATAAAATAATTTTCGATTCGATTTAATGACGCTCTCAAAAAAAACTAAAGACGAATTAATCGCTGAAGTAAAAAAACTTCGGAGGAAAACCGAATTGTTGCAAAAAAAGAAGGATGTTGTACCTCCTTTATCGCCACCTAACTTAAGGGATTTGAAATGGGAATTGTTTTTCAAAAACGCTACAAATACAATTCTTGTTGTTAATAGAAAAGGAGTTGTTTTAGACATTAATAAAGTTGAAAAACCATCAAAAAAAGAAAATATTATTGGAAAAAAAGTATATGATTTTGTAGCGAGAGAGGCTACAAAGATTGTAAAGGAGGCACTTGGCTATGTTTTCACAACAAAAAAATCAAAGGAATATAAGACCTGGAGAATTGACGAAAAAAATGTTCTACATTATTATAAAAGCAAAGCTTCGGCAATAATTGAAAACAAAAAAGTTGTTGCTGCAATAATTGATGTTACTGAAATAACAAATGAAATAGCCTTACTTGAAAGTGAAGCAAAATTTAGAATGCTTGCCGAAAACGCCTCTGATTTAATTTATAGGTGCCGCGTTTTTCCTGAATTTCAATACGAATATATTAGCCCATCTGTAAAAGAAATAACAGGGTATACCGCTCAAGACTTTTATTCTCAACCTTTTTTAGGATTTAAAATTGTTCACCCCGATGACGTTCATCTACTCGGAGATTCGGAAAAATTAATAAAACAAAAATCAAAACTTAGTAATGTAAAAGGACCAGATGTTACAGTAAGGTGGATTAAAAAAGACGGCTCTGTTATTTGGACAGAAACGCGAAACAAGCCGGTATTTGATAAAACAAATCGATTAATTGCAATTGAAGGAATCTCTCGTGACATAACAAAACAAAAATTAAGCGAAGAAAAATCAAAAGATAGCGAAGAGCGATTTAAAATATTGTCGAATGCCACTTTTGAAGGAATTGTTTTTTCTGAAAACGGAAAAATAATTGATGCCAACGATCAATTTATTGAAATGTATGGCTACAAATCAGCTAAAGAAATAATTGGAAAAAATTTAATTGACGATTTTGTTGTGGAAGAACAGAAATCCCTTGCCAGGAAAACTTTTCGCTTAACCGCTTCCAAGCCCATTGAAGTGGATACAATAAAAAAAGATGGAACAATAATTACCGTAGAAACGAAAGGACAAAACATCCCCTATTTCAACAAAAGCATTCGTGCAACAGTAATTTATAATATTACCGAAAGAAAACAATACGAATTCAGTTTAAGAGAAAGCGAACGAGCGCTTTCAACATTGATGAACAGTCTTCCTGGGATGGCCTACCGTTGTAATAATGATGAAAAGAGGACAATGCGATTTGTCAGCAAGGGTTTTTCGGAACTTACAGGATACAATCCCAAAGACATTATTTATAATAAAAAAAGA
>JAYVZC010000514.1:0-2486 GCA_043783695.1 Bacteroidota bacterium | reverse complement strand
TATTAATAACGTTTCTTGAGGGATTTGGTGGACGTAGTTTATGCAAAAATGCTAGTGTTTACGCGGGGTGTGGGGGTTTTGCAGGGGCGACTAAATACAGGCGAAGATTCCTTATTGGATTTGGCTATACGTACAGTAAACGTGTGTTCAAATGGTTTACCCCCATAGCGCGCAACCACACCATCAACATAACCAACTAATTGACCATCTCGAAATAATCTAATATCATTAACATCTGTTTGCTCTAATGTTGGTTTGCCTTGCTTCAAAAACTGCCTCTGAGTTGGCGTCGCCTTAACAGTAACGAGAACCTTACTTGGATCAATTCCATTAAATTCTATGTTTGCAATTTCTACCTTGGGCTGTGTGAGCTTTATCGTTGTGATTGCACGAACAGGTTTCAATGTCTCGCCAGATAAAATGCGTGAAAGCAAACGTGGTTCGTAATAATCTTTCATAAATGATTCGATTGGTATAGCATTGTTAGGGTAGGTTGGTATTACCCAATGCAGCTCTTCAGTATTTTCAAGATCAGATGCATCAAAACGACCTTCGGGATCAGTAACAAACCATTCACCGTTGGATTTAGAAATTAATGTTACCAATTCTTTTCCGTCCTGTTGTCGCCAGATTTTTATTGTTTTGTCATCGCTTGCAGAAGCGATTAATTTACCATTTGGATGAAATGCAATCGAATTGATCGCATCTGTGTGACCATGGAATTCTTTTAACAGATTGCCATTATTTAAATCTCTTAAATGCAAACCATAATCTTCTACACTACTAATAACTATATACTCACCATCCTTACTTAATGCAACAGCTATTTCAGTTCCTACTGAATTCTTTGCTTGTTTGATTTTCCATTTAGATAATAAAATACCTTTTGCATCCAGTATGAAAACTTCGCCACCGATAGTAATAACTACTATTTTTTTACTATCAGGTGTAAATGACAAATAAGAAATTCCAAGATATGTATCAATACCTAATTTTACTGTAATTTTATTAGTGTTTTCAATTTCACTAATTATTAAACTTCCACCTTCACGTTCACTTGTGACCAAAATTTTTTCATCATCGCTGATTGCAAATTTTGCATAATCAGGATATCTGTTCAAAAATGACTCCTTTATAAAATCAGGGATAGATAAAATACGTGTTCCATGATAATCGCTATCTAAAATTATTCGTTTATTATTTGGAGAAAAAACAGCAGAATATACCTGATCCTGAAATCCCTGAAACCCCTGAAACTTATTAATTTCATTTCCTGTTTCTGTATCTATAAGAGCTAACTGTCTATTTTTTTTGGAAATTATTGCTAGTTTTCCGTCCGAATTTAGTGCAATTGCTTGATCGGATTGCTCTTTAGCTCGTATGATTTCTGGCTCTTTACCATTTGATAAATTCCATTTACGCAACATAACGGAATTTTCTTGAATTTTTAATTCATTATTTTTCAAATAAATTTCAGCAGGTGCTTCCGTTGAAACTAAATGATTGCCATCCGCACTGAAAGCTATGGTTTTTGGATGAGGCAGATGAGTGCCAAATTGCATAATTTCCTCACCTTTATGTCTATTCCAAAGTCGAATTGTTTTATCAACGCCAGCAGTTAGAATATTATCATCATTGGTACTAAATGCTACAGCAGTAGACCATAAACCATCAGACAATATTTGTTTGACTTCACTTTCAGTTTTTATATTCCAAATATGTAATATTCTGTCTGCACCAACTGATGCAATTAATTCTCCTGTGCTGTTAATTGAAATAGCAGAAATTTCCCCCTTGCTTTTGGGGAAAGATTTCACTCTAACGCCATTGCTAATATCCCAGATGCCCAATGAACCATCCCATGCTCCAGAAACTACGTGCTTTCCATCCGGATGAAATGCAACGGGAGTTGCATATGGTCTCGCATGCATGCCAGCAGCTCCCCACTGGAATTTGGGATAACTAACACGGAGAATTGATGTGCAGTTTTTTATGTCCCATACGCGCCATTCTTTAAGGCTACCTGATAGAACCTTGCTACCATCTGGACTAAAACCAACAGCTGTTACCCAGTCCTCATGCTGACCACATTTCTTTAATACAGTTCCATTTGTAATATCCCATATGACTATATTATGATCCCAGCCTCCAGATAAAATATATTTTCCATCAGAACTTATTGCAACAGATGAAACTTGAGAGTCGTTTTCATTTTTAAATATTTTAATTGTTTTCCCAGTTTCAATATCCCACAAACGAATTGTTGAGTCACCGCTTGCTGATATTATAAAACGTCCATTCGGATGAAATGCCAGCGCATTGATAACACTGGTGTGACCAATAAATTTTTGTAACACCCTGCCGCTACTAACACTCCAAAGTTTGACTATATTTTCAAACCCTCCAGATATTGCCAAATCACCCTTTAGATTGAATGCAATTGATGTAATTATACTGGAATGTGCTAAATTGATTGCTAATCGTGG
>JAYVZC010000513.1:0-2487 GCA_043783695.1 Bacteroidota bacterium | reverse complement strand
ACAAATGCATCACCATGTCCAAATAAACCTGCCATTGCATAACCACCATCCCACTTTTTACTCGCATCTTTCAAAATATTTTGGACATCTAAATTTTTTGCGATCAAAGAAGAAATTTCTGCATTTGAATGTCCTTCTTTTTTATATTTTTTAAACAAGCGTTCGTTTTCTTCATCCAAAAAGTGTCCAATTTTTTCCATCACAGTAACCGTGTCGGCTTTTTCTTTGGGGTGTTGTCCAAGTTCCACCAGTTGATCAAATAATTCATCTGTATTGGTAAGATTGAAATTTCCGGCAACAACCAAATTACGTGTCATCCAATTATTTTGACGTAAAAAGGGGTGACAGTTTTCAATACTGTTTCCACCAAATGTTCCATAACGTAAATGCCCTAAAAATAATTCTCCTGTATAAGGAAGGTTTTTTTTCAGCCATGCGGCATCTTGTAATTTTTCGGGATTTTTTTTGTTGATGTCTTCGAATCTGGAATTTATTTTTCCGAAGATCTCTTTAATTGCGCCACTGCCAACTGCTCTTGTTCTGCTAATATATTTTGTTCCGGGAATAACATCGAATTTTATATTTGCAACTCCTGCCCCATCTTGCCCACGATTGTGTTGCTTTTCCATAAGTAGGTACAGTTTGTTAACTCCGTATAGCGGTGTTCCATACTTTTTGATGTAATAATCAAGCGGTTTCAGCAAACGAATCATTGCTATTCCGCACTCATGTTTTATTGCATCACTCATGAAATGTTGGGTTTTAAATAACGACCCCGTTCGACTGCGCTCAGGGTGACAAATACAAATTTACGGTTTTATTTCATTGGTTTTGAATGTTATTGTGGCTTTAGACGGAGAGGAGATTTTGATGGACTAATGAAAAAAATTAACCATCCTGCGACTCCGTTCTGGATAAACTCCGGAACATAGAAAAAGAGAGGGTAATACCGAAAGCATATAAAAAAGAATAACAGTCTGCAATCCAAAGTAATTATACCGAAAGCAGATGCAGCTATTGTTGCTATTACAAATAATAGAACTGTCTGTTTTATGGAATAGCTGAGGTGTAATTTTCTATATTTATTAATCGAACTCCGGTTTTTAATAATAATAAAACGATGTGTTTCATGTGTGGTTTAAAGTTCTAGGAGCACAATTCAACCTGTTAATTGTTTGTTAATAGAACCATTTGTTCACTTATATATATATCCTATATTTGCGTACAAAACCAACAAATCCATAAAATGAAAAAATTACTTTTATTATTAGCTACTCCTGCTGTTCTCTTTTTGGCGAGCTGTGGCTCAAAAACAGAAGAAGCTACCACTATGCCCGGAATGACGGAAGTGCAATTGAAAATTAATGGAAATGCTCTTTCAATCATGGTTCCTGATTCTACAAAAGGGAAAATGGAAATGGTTGAACAATCATGGGGTGCTACCGAAATTAAAGTTGGAAAAGATTTTCAGATCTCTATAGAAGAAGGCGATGGAGATATTGCTTTGGCAAAAAGCGACATTGCCGGAAACGATGTGAATAAATTCAAACGCTATGTAAAAGATGAACCAGCATTGTTGTTTTGGGAATCCGAAATTACTGCTCCAGAATTTCATTTTTACTCTATTGTAAAACCAGCAACGGTATCTTATATTATTAAAGATATTGCTGGTGAAATGTTTGGAGAAGCAGCAACTCAAACTATGGTTGATGCATCTAAAACTTTAAAAGCAAAAGATGCTCCCAAACCAGAAGCTTAATTTTTAAATGCTATTTAAAATGCCTTGCTTCGATTATTCAAAGCAAGGCATTTTTTATTATAGAATATATGTTTGTTTGAATCGCCATTACGAGGGTTATTTTTTTTCAAAAAAGCAATATACAATGACGTTCTTAAAGATGTTATGATTCCATAAGGCATTACCTAACAATATAAATTGTACAATAAACAAGTATCATTCTTGATGAACCGATTACTCAATTTATACCTTGGTTCCTTTGCAAACATTCAACGCAATGTTTGGATACTTTCTATTGCTATGTTTATCAATAGAAGTGGTTCTATGGTATTGCTGTTTACTTCTTTATATCTAACCAAAGACTTACATTTTACAATTGCTGAAGCGGGATTGACTTTGAGCTTTTATGGAATTGGAAGTGTTTTGGGTTCCTATGTCGGTGGTTGGTTAACCGACAGGAAAAATTTTTTCGATATCATGTTTCTTTCTCTTATTGTAAGTGGACTGATTTTATTATTGCTCTTGGTTGCAACAAAACCCTTTTTTATTTCACTGATTATTTTCTTTTATGCTTTTGCTGCCGATGCATTTCGACCGGCAAATTCAAAAGCCATTGCAGTTTACAGTTCGCCAAAAAATCTTACCCGCTCCGTTTCATTGGTTCGTTTGGCTATTAACTTAGGATTTTCAATTGGTCCGGCTATTGGCGGATTTATTGCTTTGTATTATGGATACAAATATTTGTTTGT
>JAYVZC010000512.1:0-2488 GCA_043783695.1 Bacteroidota bacterium | reverse complement strand
ATCACCTAATTTATCGATACGTTTTAGAGAATTAAAATCCAGACAAAAAATTAAATCGGCTTTAGCGACCACTGTTTTTGGTGATTTCGGATTTTTAGTAAAATCTGTTACTTTTTTATTTCCAGGTAACCAAAACAAAAAGGAAGGATAATCATTTGGAGTAATTACACTCACTTTATGTTTGAGCTGAATCAGGTAATTGTACAAACCTAATGAAGAGCCCATTGCATCGCCATCGGGCGACCAGTGTGTAACTATTACAATATTTTTAGGCTTACTTAAAAGCACTTTTACTTCTTTAACTTCTTTTGCATTCATATAGGGCACAAATTTACAATAAAATTGCTATTAAGACACTATGCTTTTTTACCGCAGACCTGCCTGTCGGCAGACAGGTTTTTATATTAAAAAAATAAGAAAATTATGGCTGATTCTGTTTTGTTAAAATTGCAGGAAAAGAATCTGCCAAAATTCATAAACTATAGAAATCTGCGAATCTGTGGTAGCTTTCTTTTTTGTGATGAAATTTCTATAGTTTTTCCATCAATCAAGATATTTTTTCTAATTTCGCACCCGAATTTTAAATACACAAATCAACAATAAAAGAAATGGCAACAAATAGAACATTTACAATGATTAAGCCTGATGCAGTTGAAAATAACTACATTGGTGGAATATTAAAGATGATTAACGAAGCAGGATTTCGCATTGTAGCATTGAAATACACAAAACTATCAGCAGAAGCAGCCGGAACATTTTATGAAGTACATAAAGAGCGCCCGTTCTATGGCGAATTAGTAAGTTATATGTCTTCAGGGCCTATTGTAGCGGCTATTTTAGAAAAAGAGAATGCTGTTGCAGATTTCAGAACTTTGATTGGAGCAACGGATCCAACAAAAGCTGACGAAGGAACTATTCGTAAAATTTATGCAAAATCAATTGCCGCAAATGCTGTTCATGGCTCCGATAGCGATGAGAATGCACAAATTGAAGGAGATTTTTATTTTTCTAAATTAGAGAGATTCTAATAAATAAAAAAAATATAAATGAGAGTTTAGAGTTTTTTTATGCCGGTAAAAAGGTCGGAATTAAAGGGCAACATATAGGTCTGTGGCTTAATTGTACGCATCTGTTCGATATAATTGCATTTGATTGCAGGCTGTTATTCTTTTTTATAATCGGACTCGGGTTAATATAATTCTAAAACAATTCGTTTTATTATTTTCGTAAATTCGTGAGCTACAATGCCAAGTACACACGAAATATTAGAAAAATATTGGGGCTATCGCTCTTTTCGTCCTTCTCAGGAAGAAATTATCAATTCTGTTTTGTCCGGAAATGATACTCTAGCTTTGTTACCAACCGGTGGCGGAAAATCCATTTGCTTTCAAGTTCCAGGTTTAGTTCAAGATGGAATTTGCATTGTTGTTTCTCCTTTGATTGCTTTAATGAAAGATCAAGTGGAAAACCTAACTCGAAAAGGCATTAAGGCCATTGCAATAACTTCCGCTATGCACAAGCGAGAAATTGACATTGCTTTGGACAATTGTGTTCATGGAAATATTAAATTCCTTTATTTATCACCCGAACGATTAGAAACAGAAATAGTAAAAGTTCGTTTACAAAAAATGAACGTAAATTTAATTGCTATTGATGAATCGCATTGTATTTCACAATGGGGATACGACTTTCGTCCAAGTTATTTAAAAATAGAATTACTCCGAGAAATTTTACCAAAAGTTCCTGTATTGGCTTTAACTGCAACAGCAACAAAAGAAGTAGTAAAAGACATTCAAGAAAAATTACGATTCAAAAAAAACAATATCATTCAAAAAAGTTTCGAAAGAAAAAATGTTGCCTACATCTTATTGAATGAAGAAGACAAATTAGCTAGACTTGTTAAGATTGCAAATAATGTAAAAGGAACAGGAATTGTTTATGTTCGCAATCGCAAAAAAACTCAGGAGATTGCAAGTTATTTACGAAGTCACCTCCCAGCCAGACAAACAGGTATAATTGAAGCAGATTTTTACCATGCAGGCTTAGATGCTAAAATGCGCGACATCAAACAAAGTAAATGGATTAATAACGAATCAAGAATAATTGTTTGTACCAACGCCTTTGGAATGGGTATTGACAAGCCCGATGTGCGTTTTGTAGTTCACATTGATTTGCCCGATTCACTTGAAGCGTATTTCCAAGAAGCCGGTAGAGCAGGTAGAGATGAGCGAAAAGCCTTTGCTATTTTACTTTATAATAACGGTGATAAAATTGAATTACAACGCAATGTGGAGATTAGTTTTCCTGATATGGATGCTATTCGCCAAACGTATCAAGCATTGGCTAATTTCTATCAAATACCTACTGGCTCCGGATTAGGGAATACTTATAGTTTTGATATTTCTGCTTTTTGTGATACTTATAAATTACAAGCAATCACTGTTTTTAATTGTTTGAAATTTATTGAACGTGAAGGATATATTCTTCT
>JAYVZC010000511.1:0-13663 GCA_043783695.1 Bacteroidota bacterium | reverse complement strand
ATCAAAGCTCCTAAAAAAGAATATAATTTAAATTTAGATTTTGTAAATATTAAATCCCAAAATAATTCAACATACTTTGCGAAGAACAATAAAGCCAGTTTTATACTTGTATTTTTGTTCGACAGGCAATGTTGCAGAAATAAAAAATAGCCGTTATTCATTAATTTAGTTTCGGTACTTAAACTTCCTTGATGAATGCGAACCAAAGCAAATGATTGTTCTTCCGAATGAAAATGAAAATAGCAGTTTGCAAATGCACAGCGCATCCAAAAATCCCAGTCTTCAAGAGCATCCATCTTTTCATCAAAATAGCCAACAGTATCAAAAACTTTTTTTTTGACCAATGGAGCATTCATGACTAAAAAATTAATTTTACTAAAATATGCTATCACTTCTTTCCCTTTTGCTGAAAGCTTTGGTACCCAGTCATACGGCTTATCATCATTTTGAGAAAAACGTAATTTCTCATGATTTGAATCATCAAAAAAACGTACTTCGTTATAAATAATGTCAACTTCCGGATATTTTTCAAGAACTTCAATCTGCGATTTTATTTTATCCACCTGCAACAGGTCGTCCCCATCTAAAAACTGAATAAAATCGCCTTTCGCTAATTTGATACCTGTATTACGTGCAGCTGAAACACCTTTGTTATTTTGGTATGTATACTTAAATCGCACATCTGATTTTATCACAGTTTCAACTACTTCTCGGGTATTGTCAGTTGATCCATCATCCACTATAATACATTCCCAATTACTATACGATTGATCCCTCAGCGACTGCAAGGTTTCTGCAAGGTATTTGCCGTAATTAAAAGTTGGAATAATGATAGATACCATTTCTAAATTCTTATTTTTAATTTTTAATTTTACTATATAATCTAAATAAAAATAAAAGGATTGGGTTAAAATACATCTCCTGAACTTTATTACGTTCTTCAGTTAATTGCTTTTGTTTATTCCTTTCTGAACTTATCCCTGAAGTATCAAAAAGTGCTATTTCAAGAGGAATATGTTTTGTTGAAATTTTTTCTTTAATTATAACTCGAACAAAAAATTCGTAGTCGGCAACTATTTTAAACTGCTCATTGTAGTTACCATATTTCAGAAATAATTCTCGTTTAATAAACGAAACAGGATGCCACAATGTATCTCTAAATAATTGTATTAGTCCAATAGTTGAAGGCATTTTACGGTGTTGAATTTTTTCATTTTCATCCATAGTTTGCATATCACCATAAATAATATCCGATGAATATTTTTGCGAAAAAACGTTAGTTAAAACAGCATCATTAACCAAACTATCGCCCGAATTTAAAAACAAACAGTATTCTCCTTTAGTTATTGCAACACCTTTATTCTGTGCATTGTATATTCCATTATCTTTTTCTGAAACCCAGTAAGATATTTTAGTTGAATATTTTTTTATTATTTCAACACTATTATCTAGAGAACCTCCATCAATAATGATATATTCGAAATCAGCAAACGTTTGATTTACAATACTATTAATGGTTTTCTCCAAACCTTTAGAGTTATTATAATTTATTGTAATTACAGATAGTTTAGGCATTATTAAAATTTGTTCATCAACTCAATAACTTTTAAAATATCATCTTCGGTATGAAAATAAGAAATTGGCAAACTTAAAGTCGTTTGATGAATCTCTTCAGCAATAGGTGTTTCCTGATTATCTAATATACCTATCATTGCTTTTTGTTTATTTGGTGCAAGAGGATAATGAATATCTGTCATTATTTCGTTTTTCAATAAAAAATCTTTCAATTCATTTCGTTTTTTATGGCGAATATTGAAAATATGATATACATCAAAATAATCTGAATGGACAATCGGCTTAATAAAATCGGATTTTAAATTTTGTAAATACAGATTTGCTAGTTTGCGTTTATGGTTATTAATACTATCCAAATGTTTAAGTTTTATAGAAAGAAAAGCTGCCTGAACTTCATCCAAGCGAGAATTAAAGCCGACTAATTCATTGTAATACTTTGTTTTTGAACCATAATTACGAAGTGTTTTAATTGTTTCTGCTATCATAGCATTATTTGTTGTTATGGCTCCTGCATCAGCAAGTGCACCCAAGTTTTTAGTAGGATAAAAACTAAATGCACCAATATCACCCCAATTACCAGCCTTTTTATTTTTATAGCTTGCGCCATGTGCTTGAGCACAATCTTCAATCACATTTAAATTATGTTTTTTAGCAATGTCATTTATAGAGTCCATGTCACACATTTTTCCATATAAATGCACGACCATAATTGCACGTGTTTTTTGATTGATTTTTTCTTCAATTTTTCTAGGATCAATATTGTAGGTTGCAATATCTGGTTCCACCAAAATAGGTACTAAACCATTATGAACTATAGATAGAATAGTAGCGATATAGGTATTTGAAGGGACAATTACCTCTGAATTTTTTTCGAAATTAAAGGTGCGAAGTGACAGTATTAATGCATCCAATCCATTTGCCAATCCAACGCAGTGCTTTGTATTACAATAAGTAGAAAATTCATTTTCAAAGGATTGAACTTTGTTTCCAAGAATATACCAACCACTTTCAAGCGTTTGTTTAAAAGCGCTTTCATATTTCTCAAAAAAAGATTTATTTAGCTTACCTAAATTTTCGTATTCAATCATTCTTTAGATTTGTAAGATTGGTAAATATAATCCGCAGCATCAAAATATTCCGAGGCAAAAACCATAAGTATAGCATCTGTAGAAAAATTATACATGGTATGCCAATCTTCCGGTTGCAAAATCAAACATTTATTGGGTTGATTCAATTCAAAGTCATTTTCCACTGTTCCATCATTGTTATAAATAGTACAAGAACCTTTGATACAAATGGCTGCCTGTATGGTTTTGTGATGACGATGTCCTCCACGCTTTGAATCATCAACTCCATAGATGTAAAATACACGTTTAATATCAAAAGGAATTACTTTTTCGATAACAGTTAAATTGCCTCTTGCATCGGTAAATGTTTTCAAATCAATAATATGAGCCATACACTTGTTTTAAGATATAAAGTTACAAAATTTGGCCTACTTATTATGGAAAAAATAATGGTGCGCAATCCGTTTCTTAAGCTGTTTCCCAAAGATATTTCCCAGTGATTGCTTTATTCCTGAAAGATAAAAACGCACAATCAAAAAAAAGTTTAACGGTTTATAGGGAGCAATGCCTACATTACCATTAGAATCAACTGTCTTAATTGTTTCGGAAATAATTTTTTTCGCTTTGTTAAGCAAAGTAATATATGGGAAATAAAAAATAGACTGAATATCCTTATTGATCTCGTACAATTCTCCAGTCAGCCCAACAATATTATTTTCATAGAATTTTAATCCATGAAAATGAAAAAATACAAGGTCAAATTTTTTGCCTGTACTCACTTCTGTTCCTACAATTTTGTCGTCCTTTGTTTTAAAATTATACAGTTGAACATTCCATGGCGCAACTCCTCCACCCAAATGTTTTAACTCACAAACTCCGCTAAATCGTGTTTGAAATTCATCAACATATTTTTGGTCACCAAATTTACCATCCTCAATACGCGCATAACACCAATCAATACAAGCATTTTTCCACCAATTCAATACCGCCATTCCTTCTTTTGTATTTTTGAATGTCATAAACTGTACACAATACTTTCCGCTCACTGCCGACTGATCGTATTCTGGTGTATATCTATGAGAAGTAATTAATACCGAATTACTACCCATCTCATCAATCAATATTTTAGGGTTGGAATAAAACAATATATCCGCATCCAGATAAGTACAATTGTCTAATTTGAAATTATTTATCGAATAATCTATTGTTGAGGAAGAACAAGTCCAGCAATATTCCCCTGCTGTTCTGGTTGACTTAACCTGTAATAGTTCTGGGTTCTCAAATTCTTTTAAAGAAACTACCGTTAAATGATCTAAATTTTGCACACTCAAATATTCGTAAGTAGCATCATCAAATGCATAAACGTACAAATGAAAATTATCACAATGCTTTTGTAATGACTGATACATCACAACTCCACGTGAGAGATAACTTGAATTAAATAATGTACAAAAATTAAGTTTCATATTATTTAAAAGCTTCCATAAATAATGAATCCGGTTTTCTTAAAACCCCATCTTTTCCATCCAAATTAAAATTTTTCCAATCGGGAATAATGCTTTCAAATTTGTTTTTTACTTCTACATTTTTGAATCCAATATCATCTAATATTTTTTTCAAAGAATATCTATCGTACATCCACTGATGAATTTCCCCTTCTAATCTGAATTTACCAATTTGATAGGCAATGTCTTCTTTGCCTAAAAGAATAGCTATTAATTTTCTTCGAATTCGTTTTGGTATTTCTTTTAATCGGGATGAAAAAGAAAAATCGTTTGTTAAAGAAGACGAATTGCTTCTATACATATCCATGATACGCTGCACTTCATGTCCATTTCTTTCCAGTATAAAAGCATCGTTGTTGTTGGAAGTATTTTTTATATATTCAATCATTTCTCCTCCGGTTTTAGATCGCACTACCTGATCGAACAACTCAAGAATAGTCCATTCGTATTTTCTAGAAGCACCTGGAACACCTTGTAAACTTTCATTTAAATATTTGATATAGTTTAATCCTATTTGTTCCAAATCCGGAATTGCAATTCGAATGATACCATTTGGTTTAAGTACGCGATAACATTCGTTTATAAATTCCAGTGCTTTGTCTTTTGGAAAATGCTCTAATACATGAGAGTGATAAACAACAGAGAAGTTGTTGTCTGGGAATGGAATTCCTTGCAATAAATTATGTGCCATCACTTCTTCCGAATTGGAAACAAAATCAACATTTGTCCAGTCCTTGTGAAACGTTGCTCCACAACCTAAATTTAAATATGCTAGTTTATTCATTGTATTTTTTTAGCACAAAACCTTTCCAATATGCTTTTGTATTTTTATCTATATTCATTGGTTTCGATAAATCACTTAAAAAGCTATTTATTATTTCGTATTTATTTTTAAAAATATCGAGCAAATCTTGCTCATTAAAAAACCAAGCAGGATAGGATGCTTTATAAATAGATTCGGGTACTATTTGAACAGTAATTCTATCTTTGTTTTTTTCAATAAAACTAGTTCTGTCAATAATTATATAATCAAAATTATAATCCATACATTTTTGAATTAAGGCTTTAGGATTTTCAAAATATTGTATAACACTTGACAAAAGCAAAACTGTTGGCTTGTTATTTTTTATAGCTTCTTCAATGGTATAATAAAATTTTAATTGTTCCTCTTCAAAAAATTCCTTACCACAATCAACAAAATGTTTTTGTTCAACTATGTCCCATTTCAGCTCTTTTAAATTTTTTAGAAAGGTACGGTTTTGAAAATAGGAGCTTCCTAAAGAGCCACCAAAATCAACAATATGAAGTGAGCCACCATTTTCAATGGCAATATTTTGAAAAGCATTAATTAAAGGCTCCGAATAGGGTAACTCATCAAACAGAACGGAATCACGTTCATAAACAGCTTCGCCATTTTTAACTTTCAAGAGTGCGGCTTTCACTTTTTCTAAAATAGTTGAATCATCATAACCTGTGCATTTTTTTTTAGCGTCTTCCCAATTGTTATAATCTCCAAACCAGCCATATTTAGGAGATTGTGCGAAAATTTTACGATAAATGATTTTGATTATTTTTTTTACAATATGTTCATTTTTATTGCTCTCTTGAAAATAAGAAATAATCATTTTTTTAGCTACATTATTCTCAACAACAGCTATTGGCTTTATGTTTATGGGATGTGAAGCAATATCAACAATCCATTTATCCGAATTACCGCTATGAGTACCGGAACCATCTATTCCAATATTTTGAATAAGTGATGTTCCCGGATAGAGACAAAGTTTATCTTTTAAAAATGCTGATGCATACCAGCGTATTGCCCAGGAGCTATTTTTTCCACTTACTTGCTCGCGCAACATTTGTGTATAATTATAACTATTGTCGAAATCAAATTCATAACTAAGACCTTTATTTTCTAACTCATTCAATAATTTTTCACCGTCTTTTTCAAAATCACGCCAAGCACGTTTCCAGGTTGCCCAACCCCAACAATCAGCACCTTTGATAAAAAAAGTTTCAGATAGTTTTTCTTTTACAGGATAAATGTATCCGGAAATGCATGCTACATCATTGTTTGTCTTATACATATTTAATGCATCGTTCATAAATTTTAAAAAATAAGGGGAAGCCACCAAATCATCTTCTAAAATAATAATTTTCCCATATTTATTCACAATTTCAGTAACTCCAGCTATTACAGAAGTTGCTAATCCCATGTTTTCTTTTCTATAAATCACCTGCACTTCTTTGAAGCGTTTTTCAGATTTTGCTATCCTGCAAACTTCTTTTATTTTTTCAAGCTGCTTAGTTGATGCATCACTTTTAGGTCCATCGCAATAAATATAAAGTATACTATCTGCCGCTTCAGTATTTTTGGACAAAGCATCCAGCACCTGCTGCGTATGAAGAGGCCTGTTGTATACAAAAAGAACAATAGGTGCTAAATTTTTCATATTTTTAATTGACATCAATCCAGTTCCAAGCATCCACTTTGATTCCTGCCGGATAGAATTTATTAACCTTAAAACCAATAAAATATTTTGGGGCAAAAACTAATTTATCTTCTTTTTTGTTGAGCCAAGCAGCCCACCATGAAAAAGTGCTATTTGCAATAATTAAAATATTAGCATTAAGTAATAGTTGAAAATCGGTTATTTCATCATTATTTTCGTAAAAATAATTTTGACAGTTACCGAATTCTTTTTTAGCAAACTCTATATCATCTGAAACAAATATCACATTGTACTGACCAATATCTTTTATTTTAGAAATGCAATTTTTGTAAAAACTTATTGGTAAAGTCATATCAGTCCCTCCAAGTTCTTCACCTCCGTAATTTAAATAATCATTGCGTCTTAAATGAATTGCGATATATTTTTTTTTTAACAATTGTTGTTTCTTTTCTAAAAATAATTTCTGATAGTATTTATTTATTTCAAATAAGTTTTTAATATCTTCTTGAAATTGAATAAAATATTCCTCCGACTGAAAAAACCCGTCATATAAAACATTATTTTTTATTTTAGATAATAAGTAATTTTTATCATCAATTGTGTTATTCCAAATACACACATTTTTACTTATAGCCCAATTAAACAAGTAGGTTAATGGTCTTCTGGCTGATTTAATAGAAAAAGGAATACTACTTTTTTTTAAAACATTAAGAAACGCAAAGTGCAAAGCATTCCGTTTATTTTTTTTTTCGAAACCTTCGTAAAGATTAAAATAGTGCAACGAGTTGTGTTTGTGAATAAAAAAAGAAGTATTCAGTTTTTTGCTTGTAGTATATGCAAATGCAAACTGAAACATTTGGTTGCCTAATCGACCTTGTGCAATAACTCCTATCATGGTATTAACGTATCTTTTTATCAGTTGCTACGTAATTTGAATATACATAATCTTCTGCAAAAGCACCGAGATCATCTTTGTATTCTATATCGTTTTCTTTAAGTTTACCTACCGAATAACCTTTATTGATAAGCATTTGAGCAACCTCCGCAAGAGTAATACCTGCATCTAAATAAGTACCACCATACTCAAACTGGATTGCTCTTATATAATTTGGTTGAATAAAATTCTTCCCTCCCAACAAAACTTTTTTCTCATTGCCCTCTGTATCAATTTTTAATAAATCTATTTTTGTAATATTATTACTGGTTATGTAAGTATCTAATGTTTTAATTTGGATTGTTTCTTTTTGTGGAAGAGATATGGCTTGCCTCTCAAACAATGATGCAGAGGAGCTGCCTGCATAGTCTGAATGAATAATAGCTTCCCCTTCGTTGTTAGAAAGTGCAAAATTATTAATTTTTATTGCTGATTGGCCTTTAAATTCCTGACATAGGATTTGGTAACATTTATTTTGAGGTTCAAATAAATGAATTTCATAATTTGAAATATCTTTTTTTTTCAACTCATTCAAAGCCATCCTAGTATAGTCGCCTACATTAGCGCCTACATCAAAAATCACAATATGATCTTTTGTTGCTTCTACTATTTTAAAAAGAAAATTTCTTTCTCCATTGTTATTAGGATTGATAATATCGGTTTTGTCCTTAAACAGGTTGCGTTTAATCTTGCCGAGTATTCTTCTTGTCTTGCTGAATGTATTATTCAGAAGTTTAGTTACAAAACCTATGCTTTGAAAATACAATGCTGAAGATAAATTGTTTAATTTTTTAATTTGACTAGGATTATTTTTTATATAAAAAGCATCGCCCCACTGCCATTTTGTTAATTTAATAGCAACACGCTGGAATCCTTTTTGATGTAAAAATTTATCGACATCATAAAGTTTCGCACAATCAACATATACACTGCCAATATTTATTTCGGTATACACATAATTGATATGGTCTAAATAAATCCCTAATCCCTTCATGGCCAATAATTCCGCACCCTGCAGGTCTATATTTAAAAAATTACATCCTGAAATATCTATTTTGTTTTTATCAAAAAAGGTATCCAAACGCTGTGTTTTCAAACTCAATGTATGATGTACGGTTATTTCCGGGTGATGATCCTTATGGCTTCCAAAATCTAAAATAGAAGAGGATTGAAAATTATTGGTTACTTTAAAATGGACAGGTTGATCATCCTGATCAGATATTAAAACATTGTATGCAACCTGATTGGGGTACTTTTTTAATTCTGTTTCCAATATTGGCATCAATTCGGGATTCCCTTCTACCCACACTACCTTATTCGCTCCAACCTTTTGATAATCGGAAGCCTCCTCGCCTTGATGCGCACCAAGATGTACAACTCCCTTAATGTTGATATTAAATTTTTCTATCAACTCCGAAATTTTTATTAGCATTTTTGTTGAAATAAATGTTGAATTAAAATATGACCCTGTCCTTCTGGAAATTCTTTTCCTGTTTCGAAAAAATCACCTGCTTCCACGTCAAATGATCCTGCTTCTTGTATCCAATCGGCAATTTCATTATTTACAGTTGCGAAAAGAGTGAAGGTGTAGGTGCCTTGGCTCAAAGGCAAGTTGTTAATTACGATATCAATAATACTTACATCATTGTTGATATTCAATGAAGCATTTGTTATTTCACTGTTAAATTGAGTAATTCGCTGCCCCATATCATCGTCTATTCCCATTGCAATATTCAAATTATTAATTTGCATATTTCCTTTTCGCCCAATTTTCATACGGAGAATACTTTTTTTTCCACATTGTAAAGCCTGAAGTTTATTTTCATTTTCATCTTGTAGTTCAACGGATTGAAAACGAATATTTCCATTACCACTTCTGTCTTTCCTGTTTAGCAAATCAATTACCTGCACTTCGGAAACAGCCTTTAAATAGGTATTGATGGTGCTATCTGATTTTCCGATTACTTGCACTTCCCCATTTTTTAAATAAATTGCTTTGTCACATAAATTCTGGATTGCAGCCATATTGTGACTTACAAACAAAACCGTTCTGCCTTCACCCGAAACGTCTTTCATTTTCCCCAAACATTTTTTCTGAAAGGCGGCATCACCCACAGCGAGTACTTCATCTACAATTAAAATTTCAGGATCCAAATGAGCAGCAACAGCAAATGCCAACCGAACATACATGCCAGAAGAATATCTTTTGACAGGCGTATCTAAGAAACGTTCTACTTCCGAGAAGGCTACAATTTCATCAAACTTATTTTTAATTTCAGTTTTGCTCATTCCTAATATCGAACCATTTAGGAATATATTTTCTCTTCCACTCAACTCCGGATGAAAACCGGTTCCAACCTCCAGCAAACTGGCAACTCGGCCATCAATTGTGATTCTTCCTTTGGTTGGTGTAACAATTCTACTCAAGACTTTAAGAAGTGTGGATTTTCCAGCACCATTTCTTCCAATAATTCCAACTCTATCGCCTTGCTTAATTTCAAAAGAAACATTTTTTAAAGCCCAAAATTCTTCTTCCGAATTATTATTTTGTGATTGCTTAGAATTAAATATTTTTTTTGCATTATTAGCAATAACATCTCTCAATGCAGTGTACGATTGATTATTCTGATGCTTCAGAATATAGCTCTTTGAAATGTTTTCTACTGTTATTATACTCCTATTACTCATTTTTGAATACTAAATCACATCAGCAAATGATTTTTCCATTTTTCGGAAATACCAAATTCCAATTATTAAAAACAAAATACTTATTGCAACAGACAAAACAAATCCTTCCGTATTGATTGGCGTTGCTCCACCAAAAATAGACCAACGGAAGCCATCAATAACACCTACCATAGGATTTAATGAATAAATATATTTTACTGCTTGAGGAATTTTTTCACTAGCATAAATATCATTACTACTAAATGCAATTGGTGAAATATATAATCCAAATTGAACAATAAAAGGTATGATGTATCTGAAGTCTCTATATTTCACATTGAGTGCTGCTATATATAAACCTGTACCCAAAGCTGTAACAAGAGCTAGCAACAAAAACAAAGGCAACATAAAAATTTCTACTCCGGGAACATATTGATAATAAATCATAATACCAATAAGGATAACAACCGACACAAGAAAATCAATCAAACAAACAATTACTGTACTTGCAGGAACAATTAATCTGGGAAAATAAACCTTTGTAAGTAAGTTGGAATTTGCAATTAATGAATTACTAGTTTCACTAAATGAGGATGAAAAAAATTGCCAAGGCAAAGTAGCAGCGGCAACAAAAACAAGACGAGGAACATTATTGGGAACCTTAGATTCAAATAGCCATCCTATAAAAGCCATTACAAAGATTGTAAGCAGAGGACGAAAAACAGCCCATGCAACCCCTATCACTGTTTGTTTGTATCTAACTAAAATATCGCGCCAAGCTAAAAAATAGAAAAGCCCCCGGTAGTTCCAGAGGTCTCTCCAATAGTTACTGTTTTCAGTACCTGGTTCAATTATTATTTTGTGCTTACTCATTCAAAAGTTTTAAAGTTAAAGCCACTCCTAACCTCCCCAAAGGGGAGGAACTGCCATCCACATGCTTTCGAATGAGCATTGAGTCTCTCTCCCTTCGGGAGGGTTGGGGGTGGGCTTCTTACTTAGCATAATTAACAGCACGTGTCTCTCTAATAACCGTTACTTTCACTTGTCCCGGATAAGTCATTTCTGTTTGTATGCGTTGTGAGATATCAAATGAAAGTGTTTCTGCTTCTTTGTCTGTTACTTTATCACATGCTACCAAAACGCGTAATTCACGTCCAGCTTGTATCGCATACGTTTTATCAACTCCAGGATACGACATTGCCAATGCTTCTAAATCTTTTAATCGTTTGATGTATTGTTCAACAACTTCACGTCTAGCACCAGGACGAGCACCGCTGATTGCATCACACACTTGTACAATAGGAGAAAGTAAAGTGGTCATTTCAATTTCATCGTGGTGAGCACCAATTGCATTGCACACTTCCGGCTTCTCTTTATATTTTTCTGCTAATTGCATTCCCAAAATAGCGTGAGGAACTTCCGGAGAATCGTCCGGTACTTTTCCAATATCGTGTAACAATCCGGCACGTTTCGCCATCTTCACATTCAAGCCAAGCTCTGCAGCCATTGTTGCACAAAGGTTTGCAACTTCTCTAGAGTGTTGTAATAAATTTTGACCATAAGACGAACGGTATTTCATTCTTCCAACCATACGAATCAATTCAGGATGTAAGCCGTGAATTCCTAAATCAATGGTTGTACGTTTTCCGATTTCTATAATTTCTTCTTCAATTTGTTTTTTCACTTTCTCCACCACTTCTTCGATACGAGCGGGATGAATTCGTCCGTCTGTTACCAATTGATGCAAAGCCAAACGAGCAATCTCTCTTCTCACAGGATCAAATCCTGATAAAATAATTGCTTCAGGAGTATCATCCACAATAATCTCAATTCCTGTTGCTGCTTCTAAAGCTCTAATGTTACGACCTTCGCGACCAATGATCCGACCTTTTATTTCATCGTTTTCAATATTAAAAACCGAAACTGAATTTTCGATGGCGTGTTCTGTGGCAACTCGTTGAATGGTTTGGATAACCACTTTCTTCGCTTCCATACTTGCAGAAATTTTCGATTCTTCCACAATGTCTTTAATATGTGACATTGCCTGAGTTCTTGCTTCTGCTTTTAATGATTCTACCAACTGAGCTTTTGCCTCTTCCGCTTTCATTCCACTCAAGGTTTCCAACTGCTCCACTTGTCTGCGATGAAACTTTTCTACATCTTGTTGCTTTGCATTTAGCAAATCCAATTGATGTGTTAAATTTTGGCGAACAACATCTAGTTCTGCATCTTTACGCTGAACTTGCTCTTGTTTTTGAGAAAGCGTTTGCTCTTTTTGTTTGATTCTATTTTCAGCCTGAAGAATCACTACATTTTTTTCATTGATTGATTTTTCGTGTTCTGCTTTCAATTGTAAAAATTTCTCTTTCGCAAGTAGATTTTTCTCTTTAATGATTACATCACCTTTTGCTTCTGCATCTTTTATAATACTGCTTGCTTTGCCTTTGTTCGCTATTTTCACAATAATAAATGTGAGTATCGCTCCTAAAATCAATCCACCTGAGCCTATCACTACTGGTATTAATATCTTGTCCATGAATTTTTAAATGTTAAATTGTTGATATTCCTTAAATCCCGCAAATTACTTTCATAAAGCCAAAATAGAAGTTGCGGGGCTACTAAAAACTTGCGAAGGAAGATTTTGTTTACATATTGTTGTTAACAACGGTAAACGACTATGGATTGGACTCTTTTTGGAGATAATCGGAAACGAATAGGTCGAGTTGGTTGATTTCTTTCTCTAACTCAGGCGATTTTTTAGGAGTATTTTGTTGAGTTGCTAATAGATTCAAAGCGCTCATAGCAAGTAAATCCTGCTTATCGCGCACTGAATAATTTTGCTCAAATTCTTTCACCTTTTCATTAATCTGTTTAGCTGCAAATTGAACCGATTGCTCATCCTCTTGCTTGATTGTAAGCGGATAAGTACGTCCTGCAATTAAAATTTTTAATGATATCTCAGCCATTTCTATGGTTCCTAGTTTTTTGTTTCCAGTTTTTAGTTTTTAGCTGAAATACCAACTCAAAACCTTAAACTCTAAACAGTAAACTGTTTTTTATCTACTTCAAAAGAGCAATACAGTTGTCAATTTCCTGCACTAACTCACTAATCTTTTCTTTTGTATCTACTACTATTTTATTTTGTTCTTCGTTTTTTGCGACCTCTATAGCTTTATTATTTTTTTCTAAGGTCTCAATAGTCGCTTTTTGTTCATTAATCGTTTTTTGTAAATTATCTTTATCAGCAACCAATTGCTCGTTCTCTTTTTTAAGCACTTGGTGTAATTTTACTAATTTTTCAATTTTTGTTTTTAAATCGCCAATGTTTAAAGTTAAATCGTTCATAATCAAGTATTAAATCTATTCATTTCAAGTTTTTACAAATATAACACTGAATATCTGAACTACAAAATATTTCTTAACATTGGTTTTTATACTTTTGTACATGCAAAAACCGATTTT